>JBATID010000087.1:0-4513 GCA_049667545.1 Woeseiaceae bacterium | reverse complement strand
TATTGCGAAAAACGCCTGGCAGTCACTGGCACCATTGCTTGCCCTGCTGGTTGCTTCCAAGGGCGACCTCGTTAGCAGACTCACGCTCGGCGGCATCGCCTTTGCACTGGCGGTCGCGGTCGCCGCAGTGCTCAGTTATTGGTTTTTTCGTTTTCAGATCAGCGCTGACTCGATCCTGATTCGGCAGGGCGTTTTCAAGAAGACGCAACTTGATATCAAGTTCGGCCGCATTCAGGGCATTAACACCACGCAGAACCCGGTCTACCGCTTGCTCGGTCTTGTGACGGTTAGCTTCGATACGGCAGGTTCCGCCGGCAGCGAAGGTAACCTGCCAGCGGTAACGCGCGACTTTGCAGACGCACTGCGGGAACGCATTGGCAAACCGCGGACGGTCGAGAGCACCGGCGACGCGGACAGCGCGGCCGCTGCCGGCGCGCTGCTGCAGCTTGATTGGCGCGACATGATCAGGATCGGACTGGCAGACCGCCGCGCCCTGATCGTGTTCGCCTTTATCGGGCCGCTAATGGAGCGCATCGATGAAAATATCGACCGCTACCTCTCGGCTTTCATTCAGGCGGCCGCAGCCAATGGCATAGAGTTTGACACGGCAAGCGGTATCTCGATTGGCATCACGATTTTCGTCAGCGTGATTCTCCTTTTCATCATTGTGTCCATCGCGGCAGCGTTTCTGCGTTATCACAATTTTCAATTGTTCCTCGATGGACGAACGTTGCGCTCGCACGCCGGGCTGCTCACAGCGCACGAACATTCGATGGAGCTGGGCAAGATCCAGACGCTGCGCCTGGAACAGGGTGTCGTGCAGCGGCTTCTGGGGCGCTATCGTTTCACAGCCCGCCAGGCGGTGAGCAGCGGCAAGGATACAAGCAAGAAGGTATTCGTCGTGCCTGTAGTGACGTCTGCGCTTGCCGACACGCTGCGGAAGAAATTTCTTGCACCCGAGGGCGGCCGCTTGTCGCAAGATCCGAACGACGCCGGATTCGAGTCGATTTCGCCGCACTACATGCGCTCGAAGATCCTTCTCGTTGGTTTGCTGCCGTCATTGCTGGCTGTCGTCGCACTGTCGAGACCAATGGGGCCCGCTGCATTCCTGTTCCTGCTTTGGTTTCCGGCCGTGGCCGCCGTGTCGTACCGTATCTGGAAGCGTGCCGGCTTCATGCACGACGATCAGGAAATAATCCGGCGCTCCGGATTACTGGGCTATCGCACAGTCGCTTTGTTATTTCGCAAAGTGCAACGTGTCTCCGTGACGCAGTCGCGATACCAGCGCCGCAAGGGCCTGGCCAGCCTGCGTATTTACATGGCGTCCGGCAGCGTGCGGGTGCCGTACATTGACCACGGCAAAGCGCAGCAACTTCGCGATTACATTCTCTATAAGGTCGAATCGAGCCAGCTGGCCTGGCATTGACCGCGCTGGAAACGTGGAATTCGGGTACATTCATCGATCATGGACCTGAGTATTGTCTACAGCCTGGAAATGCTGGGCACTGCAGCCTTCGCGGTCAGTGGCGCCCTTGCCGCGTCGCGCAAGAATATGGACATATTCGGTTTTTGCGTCCTGGCGCTGATGCCGGCCGTCGGCGGCGGCACCATTCGCGACATCATCATCGACCGCTCCCCGGTATTCTGGATCAGCGACAACCGCTATATCGCCGTTGCCATCATTGCAGCGCTGGTCGTGTACTTCACCTCCTACCGCCCGGGTTCGCGTCGGCGCATCCTGGTCTGGATGGACGCGCTGGGACTTGCACTGTTCGCAGCGCTCGGCACGGAGATTTGTTTGCACCACGATACCGGGCCGCTGGTCGCCGTGATGCTCGGCGTGACCACCGCCGTCACCGGCGGCATGATTCGCGACGTGATCTGCAACGAAATACCGCTGATCCTGTCGCGGGAGATCTATGCAACAGCGGCGTTTGTAACGGCGGTTTGTTACGTCATCGCCGATCAGGCCGGCCTGGGACAGCAGCTGTCGCTGCTTGTTGCCGTCGTCGTCGGTTTTACAGTGCGGGCGCTGGCCATCGTTTACGACTGGTCATTACCGTCGTTCGGCATGCACAGGAACAAATAGCTCAGACGTTAAACCGGAAGTGCATGACGTCACCTTCCTGCACCCGGTACTCCTTGCCTTCGAGTCGCAGCCGGCCCGCTTCCTTGGCGCCGTGCTCACCATTGCCGGCGATGAAATCGTCATAAGCAATGACTTCGGCACGAATGAACCCCTTCTCGAAGTCCGTATGAATCTCGCCCGCGGCCTGCGGCGCCGTTGCACCGACCTTGGTGGTCCACGCGCGGACCTCTTTGGGCCCCGCGGTAAAAAAGGTCTGCAACCCCAGCAATGAGTAGCCGTGGCGGACGACACGATTGAGTCCGGGCTCCTTCGCGCCAAGGTCCGCGAGGAACTCTGCCTTGTCATCTTCATCGAGCACGGCAATCTCGGCTTCGATGGCCGCGCAGATTGCAACAACCTCCGATCCCTCGCTCATCGCAAACTTGCGCACCGCTTCGAGATGCGGGTTGTCGATGAAACCGTCTTCATCGACATTGGCCACGTACATCACGGGCTTTGCAGTGATCAGGTGAACCTGCTTGAGGATGCTCTTCTGCAGGTCATTCGTTTGCAGCGACCGAATCGGCAGGCCCTCGTCGAGATGTGCCTTGATACCAGCCAGCGCGTCGCGATGGGCTAGCGCGTCTTTTTGCCCGGTCTTGGCCGTGCGAATGGCCTTGTCCAGCTGCTTTTCAACCGACTCCAGGTCAGCGAGAGCGAGTTCTGTATTGATGGTCTCGATGTCGTCGAGCGGGTCGATGGTGCCCGAAACGTGCGTGACGTCGTCGTTCTCAAAGCAACGCACCACGTGCGCGATGGCGTTGGTTTCCCGAATGTTGGCAAGAAACTGGTTACCGAGCCCCTCGCCATTCGATGCCCCCGCGACTAATCCCGCGATATCAACGAACTCCATGGTGGTCGGTAAGATCTTTAGCGGCTTGACGATGGCCGCCAGCTTGTCGAGGCGCGGGTCCGGCACCGGCACGATGCCGACGTTCGGCTCGATGGTACAGAACGGGTAGTTTTCCGCCGCGATTTCAGCCGCCGTCAATGCGTTAAAAAGCGTCGACTTGCCTACGTTCGGCAATCCGACAATGCCACAGGTAATTGCCATGAATCAGTCTCTTGTGTGTAGTGCTTTCTGTGCAGCGCTCAGGCCCTGGTCCAGCAACAGCGGCATGACCTCGACGGCCTCGGTGATACTGTTCTCGACCGCGCTCTCGACCTCGCTCGAGCCCGGTTTCAGCACGTAGCTCGTCACCTTGCTCTTCTCGCCGGGATGACCGACGCCAATGCGCAAGCGCAGAAACTCGGCGCCGCAATGTTGTATGACGTCGCGAATGCCATTGTGACCGCCGTGTCCGCCGGCATCCTTGATCCTTACCGTACCCGGCGGCAGGTCAATCTCGTCATGTGCGACGAGCAGGTCGCCAACACGCAATCGGTAATAATCGAGCACGGCACGTACCGGCCCGCCGCTCATGTTCATGTAGTTCTGCGGTTTGACCAGCCAGACATCATCGCCGTGCAAATTGATACGGCAGTATTCGGCACCGAATTTCTTATCCAACCGAAAGTCACCGCCGTACTTGTCTGCCAGCGCATCCACAAACCAGAAGCCGGCGTTGTGCAGCGTTCGTTCGTATTTGGCCTCCGGATTACCGAGACCTGCAATGATTCGTATCCGATTTGACATGGCGTGGCAATGGTAGAGCCCAGTCCTATGTGCCCGCAACAAAAAGACCGCCTGATGGCGGCCTTTTCGTCGTGACGCGCGAGCCGACTAGTCTTCGTCGGACTCTTCGTCCGCAGCGCCTTCGACAGGCTCTACTGCACCTGCCACAGGGACTGCCGCAGCTTCCTCGTCTTCCTCGATGATCACTTCCCTGATCACGTGGATAGAAACTACAGGCCGGTCCGCTTCCGGACCTTGCGCCAGCGCCGGAACCTCAACGCCTTCCGGCAACTTGAGGTCCGAAAGGCTCAGCATGGCGTCGAGCTCTAGCTCTGAGACATCGACGTTGATGTACTCCGGCAGGTAACGCGGCAGACAGACGATTTCGACATCGGTCATCAGGTGAGAAACGCTGCCCCCACCCTGCTTGACACCGGGTGCAATATCTTCGCCGATAAAGTGCAGCGGCACATTCATCCGGATTTCCTCATCCTCGACGATGCGCTGGAAATCCATGTGCATGATCTGGTTCTTGGCCGGATGGCGCTGCAGATCCTTGAGAATCGCAGCCTGTGACTTTTTGCCCACCTTGATGTTCAGGATACTCGAATAGAACGACTCGTTTTCGAGCTCAAGCAGCACCTTATTGTGGTCAAACGCCAATGGCCGGGGCGGACGCCCGGCACCGTAGATGATTGCGGGTACTTTCTTCTCGCGACGCAGGCGGCGGCTCGCACCTTTCCCCTGGTCTTCTCTGAGTTCCGCAATCA
>JBATID010000086.1:0-20818 GCA_049667545.1 Woeseiaceae bacterium | reverse complement strand
GTGCGCAGGTATTTCATGACGCTTTCCTGTGGGTCCGTGGTTTGCAGTTGAGCAGGCAATTTGGTGACGTTTGGAATAGCATGTCACGCACAAGAAGTTCTGCGAAAAACAGCCACAGAGTACCGCTAAATTGATCAGCAAACGAGCCAGGTTTCTGCGCTGGATAACCAGTCGCTATATCCAGCGCATTGATGTGCACACGGCTGATCCGCTGGCAATGCGGCAGCGGCTGGATTCCATCAGCCGGTTGCTGAGCAAGGCGAAGCGAGTCAAGGTCGAATCGACGACGGTCGCAGGCCTGTATGCCGAATGGCTGCGCCCGCAAGGTGCGCCCGATGACAAGGTACTGTTATACCTGCACGGCGGCGCTTACGTGCTCGGCAGCTGTCAGTCGCATCGCTCGATGGTGAGCCATATTGCACGAGCAAGCGGTATCAATGCGCTGCTGCCGGAGTACCGGCTGGCGCCGAAGCACAAGTTCCCGGCAGCGATCGAAGACACGGTCGCCGTCTACCGCGTCCTGCTGGCTTCGGGCATTAGCCCTGAAAATATAGTGATTGCCGGCGACTCGGCCGGTGGCGGCCTGACCGTCGCAACGCTTCTGTCGCTGCGCCACACCGGCGACCCGCTGCCGGCAGCGGCGATATTGTTATCGCCGTTTCTCGACGTTACGGCCAGCGGCGAGTCGGCTACGACGCGCGCGGACCGGGACCCGTGGTTTCACGCCGGGGACCTAGACGTGGTGGTCCGCCACTATTGCCGTGCTGACGAGGTCAAAAACCCGCTCGTATCCCCGGTTTTTGCCAATGTCGCCGGACTGCCGCCGGTCTATATACAGGTCGGCGACGACGAGATCCTGTTGAGTGATTCGACGCGCTTTGCAGACAAGATGCGCGCAGCGGGCGGCACGGTCGATATCGAAATCTGGCCCGGGATGTGGCACGTGTTTCAACTGTTCGTTGGCAAGATGCCCGAAGCTCGCCAGGCGATTAACAAGATCGGGGACTATTTGCGCGTGCTTTATCCGCCGCCGGAGTCCTCAAAACCCTGACTGTTTTTGCGAGTCGTCGTACATTTTTGTCAGAAACGTACGAATGGCCGGCTCCGCTTCTGCACGGCTCATCAGTTTTTGTTGCTCGAGTAATATCGCCATGTCTTTGATCGATCGCTTGCCATCGATCAAAGACATGATGAAAGTGTAGATCTGGGTCGTCATCGCCTGGGTTCGAAATGACTGGTTCAATGGCACCGGCTCCTTGCCCGTGACGATCCACTCCGGCAACGCCTGGTAGCGAGCGGGCTTGCGGATATTTTTTTCCTTGCGGGCGGAAAACGAAACGACGTTTTCCTGTCGCCCATGCCGGCTCGCGGGCGAGCACATGTATGGAATAGTCTGCTCGGTCATCAATGGCTCGGAAAAGCCCTGCTCCGCAACGATGGCCGCGGTTTCCCCGGCGCTGTAGCGACGCGCGCATGCGGGGCTCGAAAAAGACAGTGAGCCGAAGTTGAGCCAGCGACCGTTATCAGCAAGCAGACCATTGATGCGTGCGGCCAGCACCGGCAGGTCTTCATTGATAATGTCGATGAGCCATGGAGTGACGACGGTGTCGAACGACCCGGACGGAAACGGCGGGCGCAGTGCATCACCCAGTACGAGGTGAAAACCGTCGCGCACGGGTTCAGGTGCCGACAGTGTTCGCAGTACGGCATCGTCTTCCAGTCCCAGCGGCGCGATAGGAAATTCATACAATTCAAGCGTCCGGCCGGCAGTAACGTTCCTCGCCACGAGCATCAGCAGCGGATTGAAGTCCATGGCTACGGTCGACGCGCAATCCAGTCGCTGGTGCAGATCGTAAGCGAGGCGGCCGGCGCCGGCGCCGAGCACCAGGACGTTGCCAAGCGCCGTATTGCCCTGCAGCACATTCTGAATCTGCTCAAGTGACGCACGGTTCTCGTCGTCACCCCATGACCAGTCGCGATGAATGTTGGCATAGTAGGTGTTGAGCCCCTGATCCGTCGGCAGACGCGTGCGCAGTGCCAGGTAGGCCTGGTAATTGCCGGTCAACGACGCGGCGTCGAGCGGCTGCAACAGTTCCTGCAACATCTGTCGATGTTGCAGGAGCGCGCTTTGGTAGCGCTGCACGCGCTGGCGCGTCCGCTCGGGCAACTGATCGTTGGCGAGTTCTTTTTCAAGGCCGGCAACCTCGTGGCTGATTTTCTGCAGCGCAAACTGCAGGCGGCCACGCCATTCCCCCCACGCGGCCTGCGGCTCTGCAAACAGCCATGGCATGCCGCCGAGTGTTGGAAAGTCGATTTTGCAGGCGCTGCAGTGCAGTTCCTCAGCTTTCGATTGCAGCGGGGTTTTGTCGCAACGCGGGCAGGCGAGGCGGGCGGCCAGATCAGTCATGGTCGAATTATGCACAATTCGCGTGGACGGCGCGTTGCAACGCCAGCGAACCGGACTGCGGTCAGACCGGGTTGGCGATAATGCCATTCACGATGGGCGTGAACGCCGTCAGGCTGTCCTGCAATGCCGCGCTGCCGAGGCCATTGTTCAGAAACAGCGACCCGAAATTGCCCTGCTCGCCGTGCAGCGCCATGTAGTTGAGCAGCACGGTATTCACGAGCAAGTTCACGTTATTGGCAGCAGGAGTTGCGGCACGCTGCACGGAACCGCCGGCATCCATATAGCCGATTTGCTGGTGCCGAGCCTGCTCGTCGGCGGTACCGCCAATGAGCACGGGTCTTCGTGTCGGGTTGTAAACCAGGAAGAACGAGCCAGCCGTGGAGGAATTGTCGCTGGACCATTCTCCCTTGCCGCGACCTTCTTCCGTGTTGTCGATAGCGCCGTTAGAGGACAATGAGCCGTCGCTGAAGACGTACATCATGAGCGGCACATTTTTCCGGGCGGCGTATTCGAGGCAGGCCCCCATACAGCGACCGGCGCGGAAGTCCTTGACCTCACCTTCGGCGCGGCGACCGCCGTGATAGTCGTAGCCACCCATTTCGATACAGCCCGCGCCGGCAAAGCCGTTAATAACCAGCTTCATGACAGCGGCGGTTTTTTGAAACTCGCGCGCGCTGCGATCGTTCGCCGTGAACTCTGCGGTCGTGAAAATGCCACTGCCGTCGGGGGCAACGATCTCAGGGTCGAGCGACGGATCAATCGGAACCCCGCCAAAGCGATCAGCGATGTCCGCCGCTTTCAGGTAGCCACAACGAACCATTTCCTTGATGACGGCATCGCTGGTTATTTGCGTATTGACGTTCGCCATCTTGCGGTCGCTGAGGCGATAGATCGATTCCATCACCGCCGTTGCGTCGTCTTTGCTCAGGATGCCGACAAGATCGCCGGTATCGACGAGGTTTACGACATCGCTGGGACGGTCGACCTTGGTCGGTCGTAGCTCCGGATTGTAAAGCGCTGCCGGTAGCATCGAGTTGCCACCGGAATCCGTGTTCTCGGAACCGGCCAGCGTCAGTATCGAGCCGTCGGCACCAGCCCGTGCAATACCGTACATCGGGTTATGCGGGTTGTTGCTGGTGTCATTGTCGGAACGCGCCGGAATCACCGCACCATTGATGTTGGCTTCGCGGCCCGGCGTCAGGCTTTGCATGATGCCCCGGCGGAACGCGCTGTCGAGATGAAAGCCTAGGCCTAAATCGAAGTTGGCGTAGGGTTCGCCCGAGTCTGGATCGTTGAGTCCCGGAATCATGTCGCCGGGCAGACCCATTTTCTCGTAGCCGGCCGTGCTCACGAAGTCGCTCTGACCGCCTTCTTTGCCGATGAGGACATTGGAGCCGGCGATGTTCGCGCCACCGGCCAGGTCAAAGCAGATGAAAGGAATTTTGCCCGCGCCATCGGTCGCAATGCGACATGGGTCGAGCAGCCGCGAGCTGAGGTCACCCGATAGCTCGGCGAGTGCGTCACGCGGATTGGAAAACAGGCTCAACACGCCGCCGCCCAGGGTGTAGGCGCTGCCGGTCATGAAGCCCTGCGCTACAAACTGGCGTCGTGTCAGCGGGCGCGGATGATCTCCGTGCAGTTGCGGCGCGTCCCAATCTCGTTTGTTGTGTTTTCTCGTCATAACAAGCGTTTCCTCATAAACCTGTCCGTCATTGCACCAGCGTCGCGGCGCTGCCGAGCATTGCAGCGCAAACGCCCTTGCCAATGGCGCGCGTGTCGCTTGGTCCGGCCAACAGCCGATCGATCAAATTGTCCGGACGGCCGTCGGCTGCCTGGAAAGCCGCCAGTTCGTCATACAGTGCGGTATAGGTCGGCTGCGTCGCGATGGTTGGTCCCGCCGGTGTCTGGCCGGTTGCCCGTAGAATCAGCGGATCGACGAAATTGCTGCGGTTCGCCACGCTGAATGCCTGGCCGGCGCTTTGATTGAAATCGAAGTCCGGCCAATACGTCACCGCGTCCGGGTTGGGACTGGTGGCGGTACCGATAGCCGCATCGCAGTACTGGATCGCGAGTTGAGCGATCGCAACCTGGTGGGACGACAGGAAGGTGGTCACATCCGCAACTGCCGGCAACGATTGCCTGAGTTCCTGGAAGGTATTGTCCACCGGGAACGATCCGTCCGGATACTCGATCATGCGGTCGACGCCGGTGATGGCTGAGAACGTTGCGTCGATCTCATCAAAGGTACGTACGCCGATGTGTGCTGCGGGGTCGAGGTCGGTTGGCGTGATTACCAGCACCGGGTCTTCATCGCGAGCAAACGTGTTGTTTGCAAGGACGTCGAAGGTCAGGAAGAACTCGTCATTCTCAGGCCCTTTCTCCAGCGATATCACAGCGCCCAGCGCCGATAACGGTTGTCCAAGTTCACCGAACTCCGCGGCACTCAGGAAATCTGTGAGCGTTGCATACGATTGACCGACCGCCGCTTCGCGACCGTTCATGGCAATGCGCAGGCCCTCGATCGGAATGCCTTCCGGCCTCGAGCCGTCAAGCGTGACGAAGTGCGGTTTGTCGAAGAGATACGCGAAACTGTCGAACTGCTGAACCTCGAACAGGATGAACGACGAATCCGGCGCCGCGCTGATGCGTTCCGAGATGTCAAACAGCAGGAAGAATTTCTCGCCAACGCCGGCATCGAAATTCTGCGTCACCTGTGCGGGTGTCAACGCGCGTCGATGCACGGCAGCCAGGCGGAATGTACCCTCCCAGACGGCATCGCTCGACGCCTCGTTGCCGAGTACCAGTGCGAACGTATCCTGCCAGTCAATCAGCGTGCCACCCGGTGTCGGGTCGGTATTGGATACCAGGGTGCCATTAACGTAGATGCGGCGGCCGTCGATCGGGCTGTAGGTGGCGACAACATGCTGCAACGTCGCCTGCAGCACTTCGTCCGCTGACGGCGTGGAAAGCGCGGGATCACCGTTCAGACTGGTTTCCGTGGTGCGCAGCAGGAAATCGTAGTCATACAGGGTTTGTTGCAAGGTTACGTTACGTGCTGCCTGTCCGGCTGAATAACTGACGATTCTGGCCATCTCCTGCGTGACGTTTGCGGGAACGACCCATGCCTCGATTGAGAGCTCGCCGGACTCCTTCAGAATATTATTGAGCTTTTTGCTGGCGGTCGTGGAGCCCTGTGCTTTGCCGGGACCCTGCGCAACATTGTTGCCAATGGTGATACCCCAACCCCCGAACCAGCGGACGTCGCCGGAGAAGTTGAGATCGATCGCCGGATCAACGCCACTCGTATCGTAGGCCACGAGGCCGGTGCCGGTCTTGAATTCCCAGAGCGCGACCTGTGCGCCTTCATAACGGTTGCCGCCGGATGCCAGCGTGCCGTCTTCGATCAGTTTTACCGCCTTGCTGTAGACGAGGTCGGCGTTAACGGTGGTCGGTTCGATATCGCCGACGAATTCCGTGATCGCTGCCCGCATTTCGGCAGACGCCGTATCGCAGTCGCCATTGTCCCAGCAATTATGGGACTCGCCGAAGGGCACGGGGCTGACCTTCACAACAAAACGGGAGTCGGCGGGCGTGTCAAGATTGATCTTGGACTTCGCCGCTTCGTAAGCGCTGTCGATGTCCGGGTCCGCAAAGTAGGGCTGTTGTGCGGTCGGTGACTGCGAGCTGTGACAGCTCGAGCAGTAAGGCTCGAGAATCGGTTCGTGAATCAGCTGCTGAAAAGCGTTCGCATCTTCCGGAAAATTCCTGCTCTCCGCAGGATCCGCCGAAGCAGGCGCCGTCAGTACAATTTCCCGTCCGCCACCCGCCGTCTCGCCGACCCAGTTTTCGATCCAGGTAGTCATAATCGAACCGCAAACGCCCGGTTCGTCGACCCAGCAATTGTGGCCGATGGGTGGTTCTCTGACTCGCTCGACGACGCGTGACAGTGACGGTTGTTCCCGGTTCGTGATCGTGAGCGCGGCATCATAGGCGTCATTGACGTTATCGCTGCGAACAAATAGCGGAGTCTGCCCTGCAACCTCGTTGTGGCAGCTGCCACAGCGATCGCTGCCGCGGGCTTTCGCCCAGAATTCCTGCTGGAATTTCAAGACATCGGCGTCGCGGGCCACTTCGCCGCTATAAGCAGCGTCGCCGACGTTACCGGTATCTTGTGACAGCGGAGTCGCCGTGGTCTCAGCGCCGCCACCGCAAGCGCTCAATAACAGGCTCGATGACAGGATCAGCAGTGGCGCACGCATTATCATTCGCAAGGTCAGTTTCGTCATCGCGTTCCCCTAATCGCCCATGCAGTGCACGGCGGCATCCGCGAATACTTGCTTCATCTGGTAGCCGGTCCCGCGGAATGTCGTGACGATGTCGTCAACTTTGTCGCGGTCGGTCTGGTTCTCGGGATCACGCAGGCAAACTGCGCGAAATACCTTTTTGACCTGGCACGCAGCGAACGCGTCGCTGTTACCGAGTTCTTCGCCCAGCGACCGCGCGCCGGAGCCGCTGCCCGTCAGCGCATCGTCAAACCCGAGGTATGCGTTCTGGCCTTTGCGCCAGTAATTGTCCCATTTGTCATCCGGCGTTCTGAATCCCTGCGGGAAATTCAGATCGTTGTTGAAGTACTTCGGCTGCACGTTCGGTGCCGTGTACTCGAGTGCGCCGGTCTCTTCATCAAAATTGTAATAAGCAAAGGCCTGTGCCATCGGGTCCATGCCCGTGTGGCAACCGATGCAGTTGTTCAGGTACAGGCGGCTATCGCCACCTGGACTGCGACTGACGTCCTGGCGAATACGATCCGGCGGGAGTTTTGGGTCATGCAGTTGCTCCATGTCAGTGCAAAAGTGATTCAGCATCGTGAATCGGAACATGGCGCGATTCGTACCCGCGACAAAAAATGCTTCGGCTGCGGCACGTGAAGTCATAACTCCCGCGGCGGCTTCCGGCGGGATGCCCTGGACGTCCGATTGGGGAGCAGGTTCGAGCATGTCGCGGAGATTAATGTTGTTCGCTTCGAGCTGTTCGTAATGAGTGTTGTTGGATGCCGAAGGGCCGGTTGGGACGACACCGTCCCGGCCTACGTAAGTAATGTTGTGAGAGAGCAGCGTATTGAATGGCACGCCATCACGGATCATGCCGATGACCGTTGCGATGTAATCGTTCAGGGGTACGAAAACCGATTGGTCGCGATTGGTCCAGGGCGCCGCGAAATTCTTCAGTGTGACGTTATAAAAGTTCTTGTTGTCCATCGCGATGAACGCAGCCGAGTTCGCGTTTCCGGGCAGCGTTGGGTTGATGGCGTCAGCCATGTCCTTGAGAACGTCTTCCGTCGGCGGTACACCGGCCAGTCGATCGTGCAAGCGCCTGGCCTGCTCGAGATAGCCTGCGTGTGCCGGTACCGTCAGAGTCATGCCAAGCAGCAGCGTGACAATGAGTCGTGTTATTGGTCCGATTTTCTTACCGTCTTGCATATTGGTTCTTCTCACTATTTCGTGCGAATGATGACAGCTGCCTCTCGCTCAAGCGTTCCAGTTGGCTTTGGAAGCGTGCCTCACTTTGGCGTGTGCCACCGTGAAGGCATTCACACTCCTTAGGGGGCGCGTCGGAAAACACCGGATCTCCAATCGATAAAGCAATTGCTGTGCCAGCCTGCTGCACGCTCTGCGCTATCGCTTTTTATTCAAGGTATAACAATGAGTTAGGTGACTAAGTCAGGCACACCGCCGAGTGGCGATATGTCAAACACCTGTCGGCACAAACGCACACTGAATTGTTAAGTGCGACCTTAAGGTACTGATTTGGTGAAGCAACCCAACTGTCGCTGATCAGAGACAGGAAAAGCGTGCTTCGCACGCGTTCAGCAACGACACTTTCTTCGAGTTGGTCGCTGTTTGTGACTGCGTTAACGGTATACCTAAGGTTTGCCGTCGTAGGCTGGCTGGATGATTCGAGGTATTAGCCATGGTTTTTAACGCCCGACAACGGATTAGAGGGCTCAACGCGTCGCTGACCGGACTGGTTGCGGTGTCGGTAGCCGCGATATTGGCCGCGTGCGGTGGCAGTGGCGACGGCGTTAGCATCGGTACGGGCCAGGATCCGGATCCGGTGATCATTGATTTCCCGATCGCGTATATCAAAGCCCCGATCCCTACTGATGACAACGGCGAATTTCAGCAGCGTGACCTGCGCGAACAGATCACTTTCGACTTCGGTGCCGACCTGTATTTTCGAGATCGCGCGGCGCCCAGTGCTGCAGCTATCAATATTACCGCGGAGGTTTCGCAGGGTCTCGCGGCCATCCGCGACGTCGAAATCGATTTTGACGGCAGTCGTCTGTTGTTTGCGATGCGCGTACCGTTTGATCCGAATGTCGACGAAGAGGATCTGCCAACGTGGAATATCTGGCAGTACACGTTTGAGACCGCTGAGCTCAAACGCGTGATTCCGACCGACCTGACCGCGGAAATCGGTCACGACATCATGCCGAAGTTTTTGCCAGACGGTCGCATCATGTTTTCTTCGACGCGGCAAACACAGTCACAGGCGGTGCTCTTAGACGAAAACAAAGGTGGATTTCCGGCGCAGGACGAGGACGACAATGAACACGCCTTCAACCTTCACGTCATGGATGCCGACGGCAACAACGTCAGGCAAGTGAGCTTTAATCAAAGCCACGACCTCGATCCGTCGGTGTTGGCAAATGGACAAGTGGTTTTCAGCCGCTGGGACCACAATGGCGGCAACAATGCCGTCAACCTCTACCGCATGAACCCGGACGGCTCCGGACTCGAGCTGCTATACGGGCAGCAGAGCCATGACACTGGCACCGGCGGCTCGACCATTCAGTTCATGCAGCCGCGACAGGTTGCGGACGGCCGCATCATGGTGCTGGCGCGGCCATTCACGGACACCGATGGCGGCGGTGAACTGGTCCTGATCGACACGCCCCAGTATGTGGAAAACACGCAGCCGACCAAGGACAACATCGGTGTCCTGACGGGGCCGGCACAGCAAGACGCCACTATCAATGACGTGTCAACCGTTCCCGGGACTCCGTCGATCGGCGGCCGCTACTATTCGGTTTTCCCGATTCTGGATGGAACCAACCGACTGATGGTCAGCTGGAGTCAGTGCCGCCTGGTCGAAGTTCTCCCTGACGACGGTGATCCGGCAACAGAGGACATTGCAATCGTGCCGTGCACGCAGGAACGGCTGGCTAATATAGTCGACAGCAATCCGGCGGTTGGTGAAGCAGTGATTGCGCCGCCACTGTACGGAATCTGGATTTACGATCCGCGTGGCGATACGCAGCTACCGATCGTGGCCGGCGAAGAGGGCTTCATGTTTACCGAAGTGGTTTCGGCCGATCCCCGGTCAGTGCCGCCCGTTGTACTGGATGGTATGGATGACTTTTTACTGGATGCGACGCTTGCCGCACAGGGCGAAGCGCTCCTGAATATCCGCAGCGTTTATGACTTCGATGGCGCCCCGTTGCTCGATATCGCTGCGGTATCGGATCCAGGGCAAACGTTAGCCGAGGATCGTCCGGCACGATTTCTACGCATCGAGAAGGCCGTCTCGCAGCCGGACGATGACGTGCGCGACATCGACAACACGGCCTTTGGCGTCACCACGGCTTTCGGCATGAAAGAAATCGTTGGCTACGCAATGATCGAGCCGGACGGTTCCGTCATGGTCAAAGTGCCTGCCAACACGGCGCTGATGCTCAGCGTCCTCGACGACCAGGGGCATCGCATTACGCAGCGGCACAACAACTGGATTTCGCTGGTGGCGGGCCAGGAGCTCAAATGCAACGGCTGTCATGATGCCAACAGCGGACTGTCGCACGGTCGTAGTGACGCTTTTCCGAGCGCATACGCGGGCGCGCCAACGGCTGGCGTCGCGTTCCCGAATGCTGATCCGCGGTGGTTTGTCGGCAGCGTCGGCGACACCATGGCTGAGACCCGCGCACGCATTACCTGCGCCGATGGCAGCTGTTCGTCAATCGAGCCTTCCATGAACGTGGTCTATCGCGATGTATGGACGGCAGATCCGCTGGTGGCTGCAAACAACCTCGATATTGACTGGCTCTATACGGACCTGACGACGGCATCGCCGGCGACTGTGGCCTGCCAGCAGGACTGGCAGGCGCAGTGTCGCAGCGTGATCAATTACGAAACGCATATTCATCCGCTGTGGAACGCGCCCCGCTGGGTTCTCGATGACGCCGGCGACCCGGTGATTGACCCGGATACCGGCGCGCCGGAGAACAACAACTGCCTCAATTGCCATACGCCGGTCGATCCGGCGAACGGGATGGCGCGTGTGCCCGCCGGTCAGCTGGAGCTGCAGGATGGCCCCTCGCCCGATCAGCCTGAGCATTTTCATGCCTATCGCGAGCTGTTACTTACTGATAATCTTCAAATCCTGGAGGGCAACGCGTTGGTTAACGCCACCCGCGTCATCGGTCAGGACGCGGACGGCAACGATATTATCGAGCTGATTTTGACCGACGCGCCTGCAACAGCCGGATCAGCGGCATTATCGAGCGATTTCTTTGACCCGTTTAATGATCCTGCGGATCCTCACTACAATATTTTATCCGAGGCGGAACGACGCCTTATTGCGGAATGGTTGGATGTCGGTGCCCAGTACTACAACAATCCTTTTGACGCCCCCGCCAACTAAATCTGTTTGGATCGCATGCCTGACGGCCATCATCTTACAAATGATGCTGGTGGCACCGGTGTTTGCCACCGAGGACTATCGCACCGTTATCGTTGCCGATCCGTATCTTGAGATGCGAACCGGACCCGGTCGGGGCTATCCGATTTTTCACGTGGTAGAGCGCAGCGAGTCGGTCGTTATTCTCAAACAGCGCACAAGCTGGTACCGCGTCCGCGATGTCCGAGGCAAAGAGGGGTGGGTCGACCGCGAGCAGCTGCAGCGAACATTAAGGCCGGACGGGGAGCCGGTCAGTTTCAAACTTGCCACGCTCGAAGATTTCACCAATGCAAAATGGGAGACAGGCGTGCTGGCGGGTGATTTCGGCGGCGCGAACATCATCTCGCTGTATGGCGGCTATTCGCTGAATCCGAACGTATCGGTCGAGCTGTGGGGATCGCAAATTTCGGGCAACTTCTCGAACGGCTGGATGGGTAGTGTTAATGTCGTGCACGAAGCCTGGCCCGATTGGCGAGTGTCGCCGTTCTTCACGTTGGGCGTCGGCATGATAAAAACCGATCCGAAATCGACGATTGTCAGCAGTGAAGATCGTACGGACCAGGTTGGACACGTGGGCGCAGGATTCCGCGTGTATGTGGCGCGCCGTTTTTTGGTACGGGCCGAATACAAGAGCTACGTGGTGTTCACTAGCCGAGACGAAAATGAGGAAGTAGAGGAATGGAAAGTCGGTTTCGCGTTCTTTTTCTGATTGCTGCAATGATCGGCCTGTCCGGCTGCGCAGCAACCAAGAATCTTTTCGGTTTCGGCAATGAGTCCGCACCGCCGCCGTCGGCCGAGGGCCCGGGCCAGGTCATCGATCCCCAGGTCGAGCGCCGCGAGATCAGGGAGCCTGCCATCGACCGGGAGGACTTCGAGGTGGGTGCCTTCGTCGGTGTCATGAGCATCGAGGACTTTGGGTCGGAAGTGGTTTACGGGGTGCGCCTTGCCTATCACATTACCGAGGGATTCTTTCTTGAGGGCACGGCCGGGCAGACCGAGGCCGGCCTGACGAGTTTTGAGGAGTTGTCTGGTGGTGCGCGCCTGATCACCGACTCCCAGCGCACGTTTACGTATTACAACCTCAACCTCGGTTACAACATCCTGCCCGGTGAGGTTTTTCTGGGTGAAGGCCGCGCTTACAACACGAACCTTTATTTGATCGCCGGCCTGGGCTCCACGAGCTTCGCCGGCGATGATCGATTCACGGTCAACCTGGGCGCCGGATACCGCTTCTTGCTCAACGATGCCGTTGCTCTGCACCTCGATTTTCGCGATCACCTTTTCGACATTGATCTGCTTGGCGAGGAGAAGACTGCCCACAACCTCGAGGCCCATCTGGGCGTCACCGTGTTCTTCTGAGGGGAGGATCACGCTTTGTACGTTCTCTTGAGCAATATGGTGATGCAATGAGAAGAAATATCTGCATAAGCGCTCGGGTTCTTGCCGCGCTTCTGGTGCTTGGCGCAGCATCCGGTTGTAGCGGCATCGAGCCCTGGGTAAAGCCATACGAACGCGACCGGCTTGCCGATCCGATTATGGCGCTGGATAGCGACCCCGTGTCGTCGGCGTACCTGCAGCACGTGTACGAATCGCGCGAGGGCGCACGCGGCGGTGAGGGTGCCGTTGGTGGCGGCTGTGGTTGTAACTAGGGCTGCCCGACTGTGACTCGTCTACTGACAATTTTTCTTGCGGCGCTGCTCTTAAGTGCGCCCGCACATGCTGGCGTGTTACCAGATGATCGCGCCGATATTTTGTATCACCTCTACGACGGTGGTGGCGTCGAAATCGATGGTCCCTCTGTGCTGGTCCGTAAAAAGGCCGGCAAAAACCTCTCGGTTGTTGGCAACTACTACGTGGATATGGTCAGTTCCGCGTCAATCGATGTGGTAACCACGGCGAGCCCCTACACTGAAGAGCGCAAGCAGTGGTCGCTCGGCGCAGACTATCTGCGCGGTGATACGACGATGCGATTTGGCTATACGAACAGCACAGAGTCTGATTACGACGCCGACACCTACAATTTTTCAGTTAGCCAGGACATGTTCGGGTCGCTGACGACGCTCACGCTCAGTTACGCGCTGGGGAATGACACCGTCGGAAAATCCGGTGACCCAGCCTTCGAAAGGGATCTCGACAAGCAGATCTATGGCGTCGGGTTAACGCAGATCATTACCAAGAACCTGATTGCGACATTAAATTTTGAAACGATGACCGATGAGGGTTACCTGAATAATCCTTACCGCAGCGTTCGTTACTTCAATGCGTCGGATAGTCTGGGCAGAGGTTATTCTTTTGAAGAGGAGCTGTATCCCAATACGCGCACCAGTAACGCGCTCGGAATACGCGCGCGCTACTTCCTGCCGTACCGGGCCGCTATTGAGAGCGAATACCGTTTTTTCACGGACACCTGGGATATTGAAAGTCACACGGCTTCGCTGACCTACGTGCATCCGTGGCGCGACTATACGTTTGAGGGGAAATTCAGGTATCACGATCAGACCGGAGCGCACTTCTACCGCGATCTTTTTCCACGTTCCGAGGCGACCAATTTCCGCGGGCGTGACAAGGAACTCAGTCCACTCACCAGCTACACTTACCGGCTCAAAGCATCGTACGCGTTTCTGAATGACGGCGAGAGCTGGGGCTTCATCAAGAAGGGCACCGTGACGGCATCCATCGATATGCTGTCCGTGGACTACCACGACTTCTCCGACCTGACGGCGCTCGCACCTGTCGGTGCAGAGCCTCTCTACAGTCTCGACGCCAATATTTTTCAGCTCTATTTTTCTTTCTGGTACTGAGACACGTCGACTCGGTCGATATCTTGAACAAATGAGGATGATCCCATGAAAAACCTGCTAGCCGTAATTGGCGCCGTGGCCCTGTTGTTTATTGCAGCACCCGACGCAAGCGCACAAAAAAATCCGGACAAAGCCCAGGCGAAAGCTGCCGCCAAAGCTGAGAAAAGGCATGACCGTGCAGAGAAGCAGGCACACAAAGATGTCATGGACAAAGATGGCATGGATGTCATGGACGAAGATGACATGGATGAAGGCGCCGCGGAAGAGGCGCGCGAAGGTGCTGAAGAAATGCGCGAACAGGCCGAGGAGCGCGCTCAGGAAGGCGCTGCAGGCGATGGCATGCGTGGCCAGGACAACGCGGCCACTCGCGGCAACGAGAAGTCGCAGGAAATGCGCGCTCGCCGCGATGAGCGTAAAGAGATCAAGGAAGAATATCGCGAGGGTAGAGAAGACGGCGATGACGCGGTCGCTGGCGACGATGTTGCTGTTGGCGACGACGCTGCTTCACAAAAGAAAGAGAAAAAGCCCTGGTGGAAGTTCTGGAATAACTGAGGGCGTCGCGCCGCAGCGGCAAGCTGCATGCCGCGGATTAAGCGACAAAGCGACCCTGCCGTAATGATACGATTAGCCTCCGAAAAACGGAGATAATCGCTGGTGACCCTGTTGATTCTTTTGGTGACGTTACTCATTGTAGCGGGCGCCGCTTTGTACAATCGCCTGATTCGAGGCCGTAACCGGGTCGATACCGCGTGGAGTGATATCGACGTGCAGCTGCAGCGGCGTCACGACCTGATTCCGCGCCTCGTTACGGCGGTTGATCAGTACGCAAAATACGAACGGGCTACGCTCGAGGCCGTCACCGAGTTGCGCGCCGAAGCGATGCACATAGCCGACGTCCGGGCCCGCGGCAAAGCGGAAGAAAAACTGAGCGCTGGCATCGAGCGCATTATTGCCCTGGCCGAAAACTACCCGGACCTCAAAGCGAACGAGAATTTCCTGAGTCTGCAGAATGAGTTAGTTGAAACGGAAAATTACCTGCAATTTGCGCGTCGCTATTACAACGCGTCGGTCCGTGACTACAACACGATGACGGAGACTGTGCCGAGCAACGTGATCGCCGGCTGGTTCAAATTTGGGCCGCGGGAGTTTTTCCAAAAAACATCGGATGATGCGGCCAACGTGCCGCTCGTCGAGCTTGGTTCCGTCGAATGAGATGGGTGGCGGCAATATTGTTGTTATTGCCTCTGTCCGGCGTGGCCGGCGAGCGGATCCTGAGCTTCGACAGCGAAATCCGCGTCATGGCCAGCGGCATGATCGAGGTCACCGAGACCATCCGGGTTCGTGCCGAGGGTAACCGGATCAAGCGCGGCATTTACCGCGATTTTCCGACCGGGTACGAGGACAAGCTGGGCAACCAGTACACGGTGGCATTCGAGCCGCTGGCGGTATTGAGAAATGACCGCCCCGAGGCCTTCCACTCACAAGCGGTACGCGACGGCGTGCGCACCTATTTTGGCAGCGCCAGCCGCTACATAGAGCAGGGCGAGCACACCTACACGTTTCGCTACCGCGCCAGCCGCATGCTGGGCTTCTTCGCGGAGCACGATGAGCTGTATTGGAACGTCACCGGTTTCGACTGGTCTTTTCCGATCGACAAGGCCAGCGCCACCGTTGTCCTGGAATTCGACGCGCCAATATCGGGCATCACGCACGAGGCGTACACGGGACCATTGGGCGGGCAGGGGCGGGATTACAAATCGCGCCTTGAATCGTCGCGACGTGTGAGCTTCGAAGCCACACGGCCGCTGTCGCCGGTTAATGGTCTGACCATCGTTGTGGGCTGGCCGAAGGGCTTCGTCAACGAGCCGACGACAATGGATCGTATTGGCTGGCTCCTGAAAGACAACAAGAACCTGCTGGTCGCGCTCCTCGGGTTCGTGCTGCTGCTCGCGTATTACATTCCCGTTTGGCGCGCTCGTGGCAAGGATCCGGAGGAGGGCGTCATTGTTACGCGGTATACGCCGCCGGCCGGTTATTCCCCGGCTTCGCTGCGCTACATCCGGCAAATGTACTATGACGACAAGGTCATGACGGCGGCAATCGTTAACCTGGCCGTCAAGGGGTACCTCGAGATCAAGAAACGAGGCGATTCGCATTGGTTGAAGAAAAAGGACCCGCTAAACGCGGCCTTTGCGATGGCGCCCGGCGAGCAGGAACTCTATGCGGCACTGTTCAAGAAAGGCAGCAGCGTGGAACTCGATAACAAGAATCACAAGGTGCTTGGGGCGGCGCGCGGTGAGCACCGGAAGTCGCTGAAAACGGATTACAACAAAACGTATTTTCGCACCAATGGCAAACTGAATGTGCCTGCTATTCTCATCGTCGTTGCCAGCGCGGTGGTCGCGCTCAATGTTGGCAGGGGTCCAACGGTGCTGGTCATTGCCACGATCGTGCTGTCGGTCCTTACCATTGGTTTATTTGCTGTGATCATGCGCCGGCCGACGATGCGCGGCCGCAAACTCCTCGATGAAATGCTCGGCTTCAAGGATTTTCTGGAGATCGCTGAGAAGGATGAACTCAATCTACGCAATCCACCGGAAAAGACGCCGCAGCTGTTTGAAGCCATGCTGCCGTTCGCGCTGGCGCTCGGCGTGGATCAGCAGTGGTCGGAGCGGTTCGCTTCGGTACTTGCCACAATTCGCGACGAAAATGGCAGGGAATACCAGCCGTCCTGGTACAACGGCTCTTGGCACAGCTCGAACCTGACGAAAACGACCAGCCAGCTCTCCAGCAGCCTGCATTCCGCAGTCAGTTCTTCGGTGTCGCCGCCGGGTTCCTCCTCGGGCGGTGGCGGCGGCGGTTCATCCGGCGGTGGCGGCGGTGGCGGTGGCGGTGGCGGCTGGTAATGCGCGCGGTTATCGTCCAACTCACCGAAACGAAGGTGACGATGAATATTGTTGACGGAAGGATTCTCTACGCATGAACCAGACCGCTTACCGCCGCCAGTCGGGCAGCTCGATACCGAATGTGATTTTCGGCCTGTTGATTGCCAATGGCCTGGTTTTCGTGCTGCAGCAGACAAACGCCGAGTTTCTCTATATCAATTTTGCATTGTGGCCGGCGACCGACCCGCGATCGCCTTTCATGCCATGGCAGATTCTCACGTATGGATTCCTGCATGGCAGCACCTCGCATATCTTCTTCAACATGTTCGCGCTCTGGATGTTCGGCCGGGAAATCGAGCTGCACATGGGCTCGCGGCGATTCCTGACTTACTACTTTGTGTGCGTTGCCGGTGCGGGCACGGTGCAACTCATCGTGGCTGCGTTGCAGGGAGGGCTGTATCCGACGGTGGGGGCTTCCGGCGGCGTATTTGGCATCCTGCTCGCCTACGGACTGACGTTTCCGAACCGTATCGTCGTACCGCTCTTTCCGCCGATTCCAATGCGTGCCATCACGTTCGTCATTTTGTTTGGATTGCTCGAGCTGTACCTCGGATTCAGCGGCGGCGCGCCGGGCGTTGCCAACTTCGCACACCTCGGCGGGATGTTGTTTGGCTTTATGATGCTGCGTTACTGGCGAAAGCGGCGCTGACCGTAGCTAACAGTCTGATTTTTCAGGCGGTGGCGCCACCGTCGATGGGAATCGCGGCACCGGTGATGTGCGTGGCAAGATTGCTGGCCAGAAACAGCGTCAGCGCGGCGACCTCCTCTGGAGTGGCGACCCGGCCGTTCGGGCTGTCCGCCGCAGCGGCTTCCAGGTATTCATCGAGATCGATTCCCTGCTCGTCGGCGTCGGCGGCAAGCATCGGCGTATCCACATCACCCGGGCAAACGGCGTTGACGCGGACACCGTCGCGCGCGTGATCCTTTGCCATGGCCTTCGTTAGCAGCACGAGACCGCCCTTGCTGGCGCAATAGGCGGCCGCGTGCTCGCCGCCATGCAACCCCCAGTCGGACGCGATATTGACGATGCTGCCCTCGGTGCGCAGCAAGTGGGGCATTGCAGCGCGGCTTAGATAAAACGGCACGTCGAGGTTAATCGCCATTGTGTAGCGCCACTCGGCATCGGTCGTTTGTCCGGCATCTGCGCGCACGAAAACGCCCGCGTTGTTCACCAGGCAGTCGAGCTGCCCGAACTCGTCGATCGTTTCGGCAACCAGCTCGTCGCAGTCATCCGACTCCTGCAGTTCGCCCGACCAGATGACGATCTTGTCCGATACGTCGGCCACTTCATCGAGACGGCTCTCGTCGCGACCGGCGGCCATCACGTCCCATCCGGCTTCCGCAAAGGTAATGGCGATGGCGGCGCCAATGCCGGAACTGGCGCCGGTAACCAGAACAACGCTCATGTGATTTTCCCTGACCGCGTTAACGTGCTATCCAGTGTATATCATGACACCAGAGGATTCGTTACAAAGCCTCGGCTGGCGCCCCTTTTTCCAGTCCCAGCTGGCCCTTGACTGTGCACTTCTGCCAGCGCGAGTCCTGAGTGTGCATCGCGGCCGAATTGAAGTTGCGCACGACGGCGGCCACGACGCAGTCACGCTGTCGGGAAAAGGTGCGGCGCTCGACATCACCGTCGGCGACTGGGTGCTCATCGACGCGAACGGGCCGCAGGTACACTCTCGCCTCGAACGCTTTGGCGTTTTTCAAAGAAAGGCGGCCGGCACGACCGGCGACGTTCAGCTCATAGCAGCGAACGTCGACAACCTGTTCATCGTTACCTCAGCAAATCGCGATTTCAACATTGCGCGCCTGGAACGTTACCTCGCGATCGCGCACGATGCCGGGGCATTTCCTGTCATTGTGATTACCAAGGCCGATACGGCCGAGGCAGTCGAGCAGTTTGTCATTGCTGCCGCCAGGCTGTCGCCGGGGATACCCGTCGAAGCGCTGGATGCGCGGGACGTCGCAGCGGTTGAGGTGCTGCGACCCTGGTGCGAACGTGGGCAAACGGTCGCGTTGCTCGGCTCGTCCGGGGTCGGCAAGTCAACGCTGATCAACACGCTGACGCGTGCCGGGCAGGAGACCAGAAACGTGCGGGAAGACGATCAGCGTGGCCGTCACACGACGACCAGCCGCACGATGCATCCGTTGCCGCGTGGCGGCTGGCTCATCGACACGCCCGGGATGCGGGAGCTGCAGCTCGTCGAGATTGGTGACGCCCTGGACGAGGTCTTTGGTGATATCGCCACGTTTGCGCGGCAATGCCGATTCGTTGACTGTGTACACGAGGAGGAACCCGGCTGCGCGGTGCGGGAAGCGATCGAAAATGGCATGCTCGAACCTGGGCGCTTGCGCCGCTACCGAAAACTGCAATCCGAGGACCGGCGTAATTCCGAGACCATTGCCGAGCGTCGTTCGCGCGACAGAAATCGGGGCAGAATGTACAAGGCGATTCTCTCCGGGAAACGCAAAGAGAAAGGTGGTGAACACTAGATGACAGCGATTGACCTCAATGCTGATTTGGGCGAAGGCGATCGGCATGACGACGCGCTGCTGCGGATCGTGTCAAGCTGCAACGTCGCGTGCGGCGGGCATGCAGGCGACGCGGCGTCGATGGCACTGACGGTGCATGCGGCCATCAGCAATGGCGTTTGTGTGGGTGCGCACCCCGGTTATCCCGATCGAGAGGGTTTCGGGCGGGTCAGTGGCTTTCTCAGGGGCGATGCACTGTACGAGTCGCTCACCGAGCAGGTTACGGCGCTTGCCGGTATTGCGGCAGAGCTCGGAACAGCGTTGACTCATGTCAAACCACACGGGGCGCTCTATAACGATGCGCTGGCCGATCGCGCGTTGGCCGACGTCGTTGCGCGCGTGACTGCCGAGACACTCGGTTCGCCGGCCTTTGTGGGGATGGCAAACACGGAGCTCGAGTCTGCGGCACGTCGTCACTCGCTCAGGTTCATCGCCGAAGCGTTCGCGGATCGGGCCTATGAACCGGATGGCACGCTGGTCCCGCGCTCCTCGCCGGGCGCCGTGCACCAGGCGCTTTACGTCATTACGACGCAAGCCCTGCGGCTGGCAACCGAGGGCCAGGTGACGGCCAGCAACGGCGACACCGTTGACGTCCGGGCAGACACGCTGTGCATTCATGGTGACACGCCCGGTGCGGCTGAAGCCGCGCGCGCCGTGCGTGATGTTCTCACCAGTCATGGAGTCGAGATTCGTGCTGCTGCGCTGCGTTGACGATCAGCTTTCGTTTGCGGTCGACAACCCGTCCGGCGCACAGGCCGCTGCTGAGCACCTGCGGGCCAGCGGTGAGTGGCTGGAGGTCGTTCCAGGGATTGACTCGGTTGTCGTGAGATTCGATATCGCGGCAATCGACGCGGCTGGTGCGCAGCGCCGGGTTCAGGGGATGCTCGCTGGCGGTGTTCGGCCGTTAGCGGATTCACACGAGCTGCTTGAGATTCCGGTTGTTTACGGTGGCGAATGCGGACCCGACCTCGACGATCTGTGCGCGCAACTCGAACTGTCGACCGATGCGTTTATTGCGCTGCATGCAGGGCGCGACTACCGCGTTGAAATGCTGGGTTTCACACCGGGCTTTGCTTTCGTCGGTGGCCTTGACGCGCGTCTGCACGTGCCACGTCGCGCACAACCGCGCCAGCGGGTCGCGCCGGGCTCCATCGGTATTGCCGACGCCTATACCGGCATGTATGCACTCCCCAGTCCGGGCGGCTGGACGCTGGTTGGCCGCACACCTCACAAGTTGTTCGACCCGCAGGCAGCGGAACCGTTTCCAGTGCGCGCCGGCATGCGGATTCGCTTCCGGCCGGTTGTTGCAGCGGCGTTTGAATCTTGAGTATTACGGTACTGAAGCCCGGGTTGCAGACGACGTTGCAGTCGCGACCGCGCATTGGCTTGCGGCATCTTGG
>JBATID010000085.1:0-1517 GCA_049667545.1 Woeseiaceae bacterium | reverse complement strand
TGGGCCAGCAAATATCCGCCCCCAGTGACAAGCCTATACGTCGAGTTATTTGTGCCACGTCATAATATTCCTGAGTAATTGTGCGGTTCGCATCAACATAGCAGTTGAACTATCGATTCGGCGCCCGCTAGGCACCGTCAGTCATAAACCATCCATGCCGGCCCGGGCATCAGCCACGATAAGCCAAGACGCAGCCGGTCACGCCAGTTTTCCCAGTTATGTGCGTCCCGGGCCTCTTCAAATCGCAGTTCCACACCCTTTCCCTGCAGGTGCGGCACCAGCGAGCGATTTTCATAAATCAGCGATTCATACACGCCACAGCTCATGAAAATCCGCTCGGCGGGTCGGCCAGGATCCTCACGAAATTCGTTCATGAATCGTACGACCGGATCGAACACCGGGCCGCGACGGTGACGCCCGAGATCGCTGAATGCAAACGAGCCCGACTGTAGCAGCAGCGCACCGAAATGCTCCGGAAACCGCCAGGCCGCGTGCAGGGATGCGACGCCGCCGAAACTCGCTCCCATCAGGCAGCGTGCATCGACGGTATCGATCAGCGGATACCCGCCGGCCATGAACGGCAGCAAATCGCTAACCAGGAAATTTGCGTGGCGATCGTCGCCGCCATACTCCTTGAGCCGATCCGGTGACTGGATCAGGGCAACAATAATCGCCGGAATTTCCTTGCGATGGATCAGGTTGTCGAGGACGACCTTGAGACTGGCGTAGCGCAGATAGTCAACGCCGTCATGGACGATCAGCAACGGATAACGCCGATTCTTGCGAAATTTGGCGGGCAAATACACCTGTATCTCACGTGCCGATTTGAATACTTCACTTTCCACCTTGACGGTGTGCAGCGTGCCTTCGCTCGCTACCGGGTCGTGCAAAGTCCACCTCGGCCGCACGTAACCGGACGCCTGGCACACCGAGTTGGCACCGAACGGATCGTGTGCGACAACCTTGTTGAGAGGATCAAGAATCAGTTCTTTGTGGCCGTTTTTCACGACTTCGAATTTGTACTCGATGCGCGAACCTTTAGGCAACTCGATCGTCGTAATCCACAAGTCGGTGCCGGGCAGCGCCTGGAATGGCTGCGCCGTGTCGAGGCCGGCAATCCAGCAACGCAGGTAGACTGCGTCCGCGCTGCCGCGAAATACGAACGTAACGTCGTTATCGTTCAGCAGCGGAAATTCCGCGTCCCGCAGCAATGCGTCAACGGCACCCTGATCCGGAGTGCCCTTGCGAATCAACTGGCGCAGGACCGGGTTCATGCGCTGCGCACCCGTTTGAATTTTCCGCCCCGCGTCATGCGTTTCGATGACTCGCTGTCAATTAGCGTCTGGCCCTCGTAGAGCAACCAGGAACCGTTTTCGAGCGTCATGCAGATGGCGGGCGAGAAGCGCCGGTCGAACAGTTCGACACGCAGTTCATCCTTCATTCGCAGGCGCTGCTTTGCATCGGGCAGCAAGACCACACCTGGCAGCATACCCAGCCCTTTGCCCAGGACCTCGGCG
>JBATID010000084.1:0-11523 GCA_049667545.1 Woeseiaceae bacterium | reverse complement strand
GAATACAGAGGTCGATGACAATATGTGGGCCTCATTCGGTCAGATTCGCAACCGTATTGTCGTCTTGCTTCTCTCCTGGCCAGTCCTGGTGTCACTGGCTTTGTTGATTGCGAACGACCTTTATCTAAAGTCCGCGTATCCAGGATGGCTGTCTGGAAAGTTGTCCGATGTTTCGGGAATTTTTCTACTTACCTATTTCTTGTTTGGTATGTTTCCGCGGCTCAAATGGCTCAGCACCACACTTGTAATTTTGTCATTTGCCTTTTGGAAATCCCCGTTCTCGCAGGCGCTGATAGATCTGATCAACGCCGTGACCGCAGTAAAAATAGGCCGCGTTGTCGACTACTCGGACATCCTTGCGTTCGCTGTAATTCCTTTCGCCTGGATCATCGAGCTTCGAAATTCCTATTCTGAGCTGCCCAATGTCCACAGGAAGTTCGCGGCTTTGCCGGTCGCGCTGATTTCGGTTGCAGCAATTACCGGAACGTCAATCCTCATGCCCTCCGGCGAGTATTCCATCCGCAACAGCGATCTCGAACATCGAGTTGATGAATCGGCGCTTGTAGCGGCGATTGAACGGGTTACGGACAAATACGATTTGGAGTGCGAGCTTTGTGATGCCACGCTGGACGAAGCCTTCTATTTTAACGAGGACATGGACTTCTGGTTCAAGATTGATGAAACAACCAACGGAATCCAATATCGCATCTTCGTCAAGAAGATGAACGGGTTTCTATTGCCAAGACCTGACTATAATCTGTTCGAAAGATTCCAAAGAGATCTAAAACGCGAAATGGGTGAGTTGTCCCCCACCATGGAGCTGGTCGAGAGTTTGTCAGGACCCCCGTACAATTACTGACGCCGCTCTCAGCCCTTTGCCAGGACTCGAGCCGACTGGCTTCATCGCTAACGACAGCAGCCAGCGGCGAGTCTTGCGGTAACATGTCGTCATGCAAATTATGGGTGACATGAGTTCATGAGCATTTGGAAGAAGCATGTTGACGTGGCGGCGATTAACGCCGCCAATGAGGGGTGCGCGAATGACGTGCTTGGCATCCGGATTACGGAGATTGGCGACGATTTCGTCCGCGCCGAGCTTCAGGTCGAGCCACGTACCCATCAGCCCTTCGGTCTCCTTCACGGAGGCGTGTCCTGTGTCCTCGCGGAAACGCTGGGCTCGGTCGGAGGATCACTCGCCTGCGAAGAGGGGCAAACTATCGTCGGCGTGGATATCAATGCGACGCACATGAACGGCGTTCGCAGTGGCAAAGTCATCGGAACGGCCCGTCCACTGAAACTCGGACGCCGGATGCAATTCTGGACCATCGATATAGTAACCGAGGATGGCCGGCCGGTCTGCGCAGCACGGCTGACAGTGGCCGTCGTTCCCGCCTGACGATATTGCGAGCGCGGTTTTAAACACCGCAGAGACCGGGTCTTTGCCTAGTCTGCTGTCAGCATGAACTCGCGTATCGCGAAAAACGGGGGTGAACCAGCGCTAACGAGGCGTTCATTGAACTCCTTGTAGCTGAAGTCATCGCCCTTTGACGCTTTGTATTCCTCGAGAATCTCGAGAATCGCGTGGTGGCCGGCAAAATAGGTTGCCAGTTGCACCGAGCTCATCTTGGCGCGGGCGAGCTTGCCCTGCGCTTCACCCTGCTCCTGAAAACCTTTTTCGACCATCAACTCCACCGCCGCTTCTTCCGGCCAGTCGGTCGTGTGCAGTCGAATATCGATAATGGCATTGATGATGCTGCGCAACACGAGCTTGCGATCGACCATCTGCTGCAACTCATATCCGTAAGGCTCATCGGTATAAATCGTGAAGCCCTCTTCGACGAGCTGGGTGGCGATATACGTTGCCCAGCCCTCAACCATTGGGCCGTTCTTGAAGACCTTCGGTGCGATGCGCTCGAATTTGTTCGAGTATTCGAGCTGCACAAAATGCCCGGGTACGCCTTCGTGAATGTAGACCATCGCTAGCGCCGGGCGATTGTACTCTTTGAGGAAGTCCTCACTCGTGGACAACAACTCCAGATCCCAGAACCAAACCGACTCTAGCTCCGGCTCGAACGCGGGCGCGGTCGTGATCTGCGCCACCGCGTAGCCCTGCAGGTGCGGCGGCACATTTTCGATACGCAGCTTCGACGTCGGCGGCAGATCGAGCAGGTTGCGCTCTTCGACAAAGCCGACGATGGCGTCTGCGAGCGCATAGCTGTCCGCAATCAGGGTGTCTGACGTGGAGCGGTCCTCTGATAATTTGGCAAAGATATTGCGTACGACCGCACCGTTCTCGAGCGAGGCTGCGGGTTCTATCTCGCCGGCGCTGATAGCAGAGGCCAGGTAACCGTCGTGAATTTTTCGTGCCAGTCCCACGAGTTCGGCGCTGGTTTCATCAAGCGCCGTCTCGGCCGTCGCCAGCAGCTCCTGTGGCGACAGCGGGTAGTCCATGTACAAGGCGTACTTCTCTGCGTATAAGGCCTTGCCCAGGCGCCACTCACCATCCGGACGCGGCGCTATGTGTTTCTCGAACCAGGCCGCAAAGGCCGCGATCTCTTGCACGGCAGCGCCGCAGCTCTTCTCGATTGCGGCCGCCTCGTCGGCAGGCAGGTCGGACGTGGTAATCATCTCAGGCAGGGCTTTTTTAAAAAGGCCCATGTCGCCGATGATGCCGGCCAGCCGACCGAGCGTCGTCTGCTTCTCAAGTGCCGTCGGTTGCACGTGGGGTGGTAACAGCGCCACCCGTGCATCATCAAGATACTGCCCCGTCTCGGCACAGCGGGAGCCGAAGCTCCTGAGCCGTTGCTCGACCGGTGCGTAGTCACGTAGCACCAGGCCGCTGAACGCACCGCCCAAACCTGAAACATACGTTTGCGGGTTGGTCGAGCTGCCGAGCTTGGTAAGACTGAGCAAGCTCAACGCAACGTCATTTTTCAGTATGTGCAAATCAATCTGGTCGGCTCGATTCAGCTTCGACGCATCGATGGCCGCCAACCGGTCCCGAAAAGCGACATGCGCGCGATAGCTCGCATCCCATGCAGCAGGTGACATGTCAGCCAGGTGATCGTCGAAGGCCGCCGGGTTTTCATCGGTGCCATGAATGCCCAGCGCGCCACCTGTCGGCGGGTTCAGCTGAATACTCATGTCCAGGTACAGGCGCGCGAGTGCATTGATGTTTGACTCGCTCTGCAGGCCCTCAGCCCAGGCCTCGATGTCGAAGTCGGCGTTCGCTAAAGGCGCCGTGCCGGCCAGGCAGGCACTCAACAGGAACGCCGCGAGAGTCCGTTGTGTCTTGTTCATCTAGAGCTCCACCATCAGTTTGCCGGTATTGCCACCGGTGAACAGCAGGTTGATGCCTTCAATCGCGCTTTCAAGCCCATGAAGTTTGTGCGCGCGATACTTCAGCTGCCCGGCCTGATAATACGCCAGCAGCTTGCCCGACATCGCCGGTATATTGTCCCAGTGATCCGGCATCGCGAAACCGGTCATCGTCAGGCGACGCCGGATCATGTTCATCCAGTTCGGACCGGCCGACGGTTTGTCCGTGTTGTAGTCCGAGATCATGCCGCAAACAACGATTCGCCCGTGCGCGTTCATGCGCCCGTACGTTACGTGCTGCACGGCACCGCCGGTGTTTTCAAAATAGATATCGACGCCGTCGGGAGTTGCTTCCTTGAGCTGCTTCGCGAGGTCATCCGATTTGTAGTTGATGGCTTTGTCAAAGCCCAGGTCTTCCTCGAGCCAGCGACATTTCTCGTCGGTGCCGGCGGTACCGACCACGCGTAGTCCCTCGGCCTTTGCAAGCTGCCCAACCATCGAGCCAACCGAGCCGGCAGCGCCCGAGACCACCAGCGTTTCGCCAGTCTTTGGTTTGCCGATCTCGATCAGCCCCTGGTAAGCAGTCAAACCTGGCAATGACAGCACGCAGAGCACGGCATCAGCCGGCACCTCCGGTGGCAGTTTGTTCAGGCCCTGGCCGGTACTCACTGCATACTCGGTCCAGCCGATCATGCCCTGCACCCTGTCGCCGACCGCGAACTTGTCGTTCCTGGATTCGACAACCTCGGCAACGCCACTCGAGCGCATGACTTCGCCGAGTTCCACCGGCGGGATGTAGCTGTTCCTGTCCTCCGTCATCCAGCCCTTCATGGCCGGGTCGAGGGACATGTGCGTCTGCTTCAGCAGTATCTGTCCGTCTTCAAGTTCAGGTGTTTCCAGAACCACGGTCTCGAACAGGTCGGGCGTAATAGTGAGTCCAGGTCGCTTGACCAGTTTGATGGCTTTGTACTGCATGATGGTTTCTTCCAGTTAGCGGTTTGCTGAGTTTAGAGTGACTTTTCGTCTTCGGGCTCATCGTATTCGTCGGCTTTTTCCGGCGGCGGCCAGCCACTGCGAAGGTGGAGGTCGCGCTGTGGGAACGGAATCTCGATACCGTACTCTCTGAATTTTGTTTCGAGTGCCCAGAGGTAAGTGGCCCTGGTTCGGGTAGGCCGTTTCGCACCCTGCCGGTTAACCCAGACCAACAGCAGGAAATTCAGGCTGCTGTCGCCGAACTCCACCAGCCAGACGTCAGGGTCGCGGCCTTTCATGTTGGTCAGCGTGTAGGAGACTTCCGCTGCGGCCTCCAATGCCGCTTTTTTGACCAGCTCTTTGTCGCTACCGTACGCGACGCCGAACGGAATCCGCACACGCAGGATTCTCTCACCCAGGGTCCAGTTGGTCAGCCGCGTCGTCACGAACTCGGAGTTCGGTACCACGATGTCAATGTTGTCATTGGTGTTGATCAAGGTGCTGCGGACGTTGATCGCCTTGACCGTGCCGGTCAGCCCGGTGTCGAGTTCGATGTAATCGCCAACCCGCAACGTGTGCTCGAACAAAATGATCAGACCCGACACGAAGTTGCTGACGATGGACTGCAACCCGAAACCGATGCCGACACTCAGCGCGCCGGCAACCAGCGCCAGGTTGCTGAAATCGAGGCCTATAGATGACAGTGCAATGAACACCGCGATGATAATGATCGCGTAATGCGTCAGCCTTCCTACCGTGTACCAGGACGCCTGCGTGCCGCTCGACTCGGACCTGCCGATGCGGCGGATGGCGTGACGAACGCCACGCGACAAGAGCCATGCGACCGCCAGGATAATGAGAACCCGCAGGATGTCGCCGCCGGTAACCGGCGTTTCTCCCACCGAGAACAGGGTCGTCTTACCCAGACTGACGACGCGCGCAAAGCCGGCTTTCACCTGTCGGCTGGCACTGCTTAGCCACGAAACCAGTGCGCCTGAATACTCGGCTACCGTGTTATCGACGGCACCGCTCAGTAACGTCAGGTCGGCGATGGCCGTCTGCAGATCAACTAAGTGATTAAGCGTCCCCTGCGCGGTACCCAGGCGCTGGTCGAGCAGGCGTCGCGATTCGCGGTTCAGTCCGTCACGGCTGGCAGTTTGCACGGCCAGCAGCTCATCCTGGGCGATGCGACGCCACTCGGGTACGCTCTCGCCGACAGTTCGCGTCAGTTCGGACCAGCCGAGCGCTTGTTCCTGCAGCGCGCCCATATCGGCAGCTGAGTCGAGCTGGATCTCTGTCCACCAGCGGCGCGCCTGGGCCTGCGCTAATGCCGCCTGCTCAACGGCCAGCAGAACTTCCGCATCGAGCAGCTTTTGTTGCTGCAACCGCTGCTGTGAGCGACCCTCCTGCGTATCGAGATCGAGCCCGATTGCCGCCAACCGCGCATCGCGCAGTCGCTTTTCAGCGGCGTCAACAGCGGCTTCAGCCGCGGTTACAGAGGCCAGCAGGTTTTCCAGCTCTGTAGTCTCGCCAGAAACCGCGAGCTTCGTGCTGGCCAGTTCGAGGCGTGCTGCGGTCGCCTCGGCATGCCCCGCCGAGCGCTCGAAACGCTGCGTGAGAAGCTGGAGACGCCGTGCCGATATCGCCTGCGCCGAGCGCGTCTGCACGAGCCTCAGCCCGGCGATGAAGCGCGCGTCGCCAGGTGCTGCATCGACATAGCTCTTGAAGGCGAGGTCGCGCCGTCGGCTGGCACCATCCCGTATGCGCTCCTCACGTTCGACTTCGAGCCGCTCCTGCTCCGCTTCGGCCCGCGCGTCCCTGGCGACTGCCGCGAGCTTCAGGTAGTCCTCGATCGAGTAGCTGAGCGCCGGCGAGGGCAGCGCAATCAGGTCCAGCTCGTCTTCTTCCAGCAGTATCAGATAAGCGTCGAGGTTGTCGCGCACCGCATCCACTACGGATCGAGCAACTGGCTCATTAGCGGGTGCCAGCTCGGCGATCTGCGCGGTCACGTTGGCCAGAAAGCCATCGATACGCGAGCTGACCTCGTCGCGAGAGCCTTCAAAGTAGGCCCACCAGCTGGTTTCCAACGACCTGATCTCTGGGGGCTTCGTCGTCGTCGCTTCATTCGCCTGCTGTGCGTAGGCACCCGGGAGCGCGCATACAACAAGCAGCAACGTGACCAGGCGGATTGTCCAGGAATTGTTCATAGCCGCGAACTATAACCTGCGCCGCCACGCTGACCTAGTTCTGCAATGATCCCGGCGTATACTCGGAGCGCAACGATATTCTGAATCTGAGTCGGCGTAATGAAAAAAATACAACGAGTGGTTTGCCTTGGCCTTGCTGCGGCATCGCTGGCACTTTGTGGTGCGGCGGCGGCGGAAAGCATGACCGAAGTCGTTGAAGCCAGCGACACGGCGGAATGGGTCATTGCGATCCACGGCGGTGCGGGTTCTGCCCGTCGAGCGGATCTGGCACCCGCAACGGAAGCGCAGATCAGGGCTGATCTGATCGCGGCGCTCGAGGCTGGTGCCGCGCTGCTGGAGCAGGGCGCCCCGGGAACGGACGCGATCGTCGCGGCGCTCACGCTGCTCGAGGACTCGCCGCTTTTTAATGCCGGACGTGGCGCAGCACTGGATGAACACGGCCAGGCACGCCACGACGCATCAATCATGCGCGGCAGGGACCTTGCGGCGGGCGCTATCGCCGGCAGCTCTCGCATTCGCAACCCGATTGCCGCGGCACGCGCCGTAATGGAGCACACGCAGAACGTCATGCTGCACGGCGCCGGTGCCGACTGGTTCGCTGCCAACAATGGCCTGGAGATGGCCGAACCGACCTACTTCATTACCGCAGGACGATACCAGTCACTACTGGATGAGCGCGCGAAAAAAGCGGGGCCGACCGCCTACGTCCCGTCCGGTGACGTACTGTATGGCACGGTCGGCGCTGTCGTTCTGGACCGCGCGGGCAACCTGTCAGCTGGTACGACGACGGGTGGTCGTACCAACAAGCGCTTCGGGCGCATCGGCGACACACCGATCATCGGGGCGGGCACCTACGCCTCCAACAGCTCGTGTGCGGTCTCCGCCACCGGCCACGGTGAATATTTCATGCGCTGGACCGTCGCTCGCGACATTTGCGCCCGCGTCGAGCTGGCCGATGAATCGCTAGAGCAGGCCGCCAACACGCTGCTGGTCGAGAAGCTGTTGCCGGAGGGCGGCACAGGCGGCGTCGTGACGATGGAGCCGTCTGGCAAGGCGGTATTCGTGGCAACGACCGCCAACATGAGGCGCGGCGTGATGTCATCGACTACGCCGCCGCGCGTTGCCGTTTATTCCGATGAGGTCGTGCAATAGCCGCGGTCTTCGTCACGCGTTGAAACTTTGCAGCGCTGCCGGAATCATAGAAGGTTACTGCCGAACCAGGATTATCTACACACGATGATAAAACGGTTTTTTAATGAAGTTGCCGAGGCGTTTTCGTCATCCGGCGCAGCAACTACAAGCGCAGCTGACCGTGAGGCCGCCATCCGCAAGGCCACGGCCGTGTTGATGCTGGATGTTGCGCGTGCTGATTACGTGTTCGAAGAAAGCGAGTTCGAGCGTGTGCTCGAGCTGGTGGAGCGTCATTTCGGACTGAGCCCGGAGGAAGCGGTACAGCTGGTCAACGACGCGGGCGACGAAGCTGAAGATCTCACCTCCGTGCATCAGTTCACCGAACTGTTACACGAGCACCTCGATGAAACCGACAAAGCACGCATCGTCGCGTTGCTTTGGCAAATTGCCTACGCGGACGGGCGCCTGGATAAATTCGAAGACTCGCTGGTGCTAAAGATCAGCGACTTGTTGTACGTGAGCCGGCCACGAGTCATGCGCCTGAAGCATGATGCCGAACTGGCGGCGCGCTGAAGCAACTGCCGGCGGTCGCCGTCCAAATTGACATAATTGCGGACCTGATTCACAGCTCTTAGCAGCCGTTCTGCCTGCCATCCTGCAATTTCGACCTGCGTCGCATCCGCGATCGCGTGTCTTTCCTAAGATCTCGCCTGTACCGACGCTGCGCAGCTCTTGCCGGCGTCTTCAGGGCTTGAAATGCAGGCAGGGACGCAATGCGAGAACAACACGGATTTACGCTTGTAGAGCTCATCGTTACCGTCGCTATCTCGGCGCTCATGTTGTCGATGGCGGTTCCCTCTTTGGACGGCTTGCTGTCCGGGGCTCGCCAGACCGGCGCAATCAATGATTTTGTCACGTCAGTTCATCGGGCACGCAGTACGGCGATTACCGAGAACACGCGCGTCACGCTGTGCCCAAGCAGCAGCGGAACGGACTGTGAAAAAGTCGCGTGGAGTGACGGCTGGATCGCATTCGCCGACCTTGACAGTGATCAAAGCGTTGATGCAAGCGACAAGATCATCAGCATTGCTGCCGCGACGCCCGGCGTGACTATCCAGTCACCGGATTTCCCCAACGGCCTGTTGTATCGGCCCAATGGCCGCGTGACGGGCGAGGCTGAAACCGCCGGCGTCTTCGGCTCGTTCACCGTTTGCGATAACCGCGGCATCCGCAGCGGCAAAGTCATGATCGTCGACTTCTCCGGCCGGCCGCGCCTGTCCGAGACCAACCCCGACGGCACTGCACCGAACTGCGGCTAACGCAGTCGGGCACCGTAAGCGTCCCAGACCTCCAGGTCGCCAAACTCCAGCGCGCGCACGCCCTCTTCAATTTTTTCGAGATCACCGACCACGACCCAGGTGAGCTTGTCCGGCTGCAACAGCTCGCGGGCCAGTGCGTTCACGTCCGCCAGCGTTACCGCCGCAATTCGCATCGGCGATGAGGCCGCATGATCGAATGGCAGCTTATATTCGTCGGAGCGAATGATGCTGCTCAGGAAACCGCGGTTGGTCGCCAATGAACCTGGCAGCGAGCGCGTCCGGTTGAGCTTGATGCGATCGACCTCGGTCGCCGTCGCCGGGCGCTCGGCCACAAACTCACGAATTTCTCGCAGGATTTCCTGCATGCTCTCTGCCGTCTTGTCGGTCTGCACCTGGCCTGACGTCGCAAACGTCATGTCGCCGCTCGTGTTGGTGCTGATGCGCGAGTGGTAGCCGTAGGACCAGGCTTTGTCTTCGCGCAGGTTCATGTTCAGTCGTGACTCGAAGCTGCCCCCGATAACCCGGTTCATGATTGACGTTGCGGTCCACGTTTCCGGGTCATAAGGAGTGATCGCGTTGCCGGCCACAATGGTGCTGGAATCCGCACCCGGATAGTCAACCAGGATTACTTTCGCTGTCGCCGCTGCCGCTTGTCCGACGGCCTTGCGGGCAGAGTTGCCACGCGTATTCCACTTCGCAAACGCACCCTCAACGGCCGTGCGGGCTTCCTCGATACCGATATCGCCAATCATGTAGATCGTCATATTGTCTGGCGTGACTTCCGCTTTATAAAAAGCGAGGAGCCGCTCGCGATCGACCTGCTCGAGCATCTCGGGCGTCCAGACCGCACCCATCGGGTTTTCATCACCGTAAATGGCACGATCAAACAGGCTGCTGGCCGCGCCTGCGGGAGCAACCTCCAGGTTGGCGAGGTACGCGGCAATCTGCGCTTTGAGCTTCGTGAGCTCCTCATCCGGAAAGCCGGGATACTTAAGCATCTCTGCTGCCAGCAGCAAGGACTCCTGCAGATTCCCGTTCAGTATTCGATAGCCGAACGAGCTGCGCTCAAGGCCGCCCTGGAAACTGGCGCTCATGCCGATCTTGTCTTTCGCGGCGGCCAGCTCGTTAGCGTCGTACTTCTTCGTTCCTTTATCCAGCAGCCCGAAGACGAACGTGGCGAGGCCAGGTGCATCGGCGGGAGCAGCCATTGAGCCGGTGTCGATCTGCATGGACACATCCACAAGCGGAATACTGCCGCGCGTGGCGACAACAAGCTTCATTCCATTGCTCAATGTCGCCGTTTCGATCGGTGGAAAATTGATGGCGGATTTGGCCACAACCGCGGGAATTGTTGAACGATCGACATCTGCCTCTGCCGTCGTGTAATCAGGGAAGGGCAGAACCGTTATCTGGTAGTAACCGCGAGTCAGCCAGCGCCTGGCGATGTCGCGCAGCTCTGCCGGTGTCGCCGCGTTCAGCCACGCGAGTTCCTGGTTGATAAACAGCGGATTGTCCGAATACAGCAGACCTTCGGCCAGCATGCGGCCGATCGATGCCCCGGTTTCGAGCGCGCCCAGCATGATCATGTTCACTTTGAGCTTGGTATTCTCGACAATCTGGGCGTCCGGACCGGCCTCCAGGTATTCCGCGATGGTCTCGTCGACAATCGCGGTGACCGCTTGCGGATCGACGCCCGGACGCAGATCGATCGTCAACGAATACTCGCCGCTCATCACCCGACCGTAGGCATAGCCGCTCACGCGCGTTGCGAGTTGCAGATCGTCGACGAGTTTCTTCTGCAGCGGCGCATTTTTGTTGGCAGTCAACGAATCGTTGACCAGGTACATCAGCGACGTGTCCTTGTCGTTCAGCCCCGGCAGCGCCCAAACCCGCGTGATGCGGGTCTGCCCGACACGGTCGTACATTACCTCTTCGCGATTGTCGACCAGTCGCGGCACCCACTTCTTCGGGTAGGTGAGCGGGATACCGGTCGGTACGGCACCAAAATAATGCGATACCCGGGCCTTCGCATCTTCCAGGCTGATATCGCCGGCGAGCACCAGCACAGCGTTCGATGCACCGTAGTGCGTCTTGAACCATTCGTGCACATCTTCGACCGATGCGGCGTCGAGGTCCTCCATCGAACCGATGACCGAGTGCCGGTAAGGATGCCCGGTCGGATACAAGCCTTCGCGAATCTTGTCCCCCATCTGCGCGTACGGCCGGGTTTCGCTGCGGCGCTTTTCGTTTTGCACGACGCCGCGCTGTTCGTCCAGCACTTCCTGGGTTACCGCTCCCAGCAGATTTCTCATGCGGTCGCTTTCCATCCAGAGCGCCATGTCGAGAGCGCCTGATGGCACCGTTGCGTAGTAGTTGGTTCGATCGTTGGACGTTGTGCCGTTCATGCCGGTGGCGCCCGCGTCGGTAAAGGGTGAGAAATATTCACCCGTGCGATTCTCGGTGCCCTGGAACATCAGGTGCTCGAACAGGTGCGCGAAGCCGGTCTTTCCCGGCGGCTCATCCTTCGAACCAACCGCATACCACATGCCGACAAAAACCGTCGGCGTCGAGTGATC
>JBATID010000083.1:0-5115 GCA_049667545.1 Woeseiaceae bacterium | reverse complement strand
ATGCTGGAACGTCGCGAAGCGCTGGGCGGTTCCCTGCCCAGGCGGCGGCCGAAATCGAAGGCCCTGCCGGTACCGCCGATCGAAATGTTTCGTGCGCAGATCGAGGGGACCGGCGAGCGCAAGGCCTCAACGACGATGGCGTTTGTGCGCATGCTCACGGCACTGCTGCGCGACAAGCAGATTGGCAAACACATAGTCCCGATCGTGCCTGATGAGGCGCGCACTTTTGGTATGGAGGGCCTGTTTCGGCAGGTCGGCATCTACGCATCGAAAGGTCAGCTGTACGAGCCGCAGGATTCGAGCGAGCTCATGTATTACCGCGAGGACAAAGAGGGTCAGATTCTCGAGGAAGGCATTAACGAGGCCGGCGCATTTTGTTCGTGGCTGGCGGCCGGTACGTCGTACTCGAACCACGATACGCCGATGATACCGTTTTACATTTACTACTCGATGTTCGGCTTTCAACGCATCGGCGACTTCATCTGGGCGGGTGGTGACCAGCGGGCGCGTGGCTTCCTGATCGGTGGTACCGCTGGTCGGACGACGCTCGCCGGAGAGGGCTTGCAGCATCAGGACGGGCACAGCCTCGTGCTCGCGTCAACGGTGCCGAATTGCGTCTCCTATGATCCGACCTATGCCTACGAGCTTGCCGTCATCGTACAGGACGGCCTGCGGCGCATGATCGGCGAGCAGGAAGGCGTCTTCTATTACATCACCTGCATGAACGAGAATTACGAGCATCCGCCCATGCCCCGGGGCGTCGAAGAGGGCATTCTGAAGGGTATTTACCTTCTTGACGTGGCGCCGCAAGGCAAGATTCGTGTACAGCTGATGGGTTCGGGCACGATACTTCGCGAAGTGATCGCTGCTGCTGAACTGCTGATGAAGGATTTCAATATTCCGGCAGACGTCTGGTCGGTCACCAGCTTCAACGAGCTGCGTCGCGATGCACTGGCGGTGGAGCGATGGAATCACCTGAACCCCGCGAAAACACCGCGCAAATCCTACATCGAGGAAAAGTTTGAGGGTATTTCGGGACCGTTTATTGCGGCGACCGACTACATGAAGATTGTCGCCGACCAGATTCAGCGTTGGGTCCCGGGTAATTTCATGTCGCTGGGCACTGACGGCTATGGCCGCAGTGATGCGCGCAAGGAGTTGCGCGAACATTTTGAAGTCGACAGCCGTTTCATCGCAATTACCGCCCTGATGAGTCTCGTGGAGGACGGTGTCCTTGATCGCAAGACGGTTGCGAAGGCCATCGAAAAATACGGTATCGATCCGGATCGTCCGGATCCTGTGACGTTGTAGCGGGTCGGGGCGCGAGCATGGCTAACTCAGTAGATATCGTCGTACCTGACCTCGGTGATTTCGACAGTGTCGAGGTTATCGAAGTCCTGGTCTCGGCAGGCGACCAGGTGGCGCTCGAGGACGGTCTGATCACGCTGGAGACCGATAAGGCCTCGTTCGATGTGCCATCGCCCGGGGCCGGCGTCATTGAGAGCCTGACGGTGAAGAACGGTGACAAGGTGTCGACGGGTGACGTCATCGGCCGCATGACAGTCGCAGCTGGCAGTGATGCCCCGGCGGTTGCATCGCCGGCCACTGCGCCGGAGCCCGAAGACATTGCGGCAGCGCCGCCCGCTGATGAAGCGGGTGTGTCTGCCGGCAAACAAACGTTGACGGTTCCTGACCTTGGTGATTTCGCTGAGATCGATGTCATCGAGGTGCATGTGGCACCGGGCGACGTCATCAAAATAGAGGACTCGCTCGTGACGCTCGAGACCGACAAGGCCACGATGGATGTGCCGGCATCTGCTGCCGGCACGATCGAGTCGGTGCTGGTCAGCGTGGGCGACAAAGTGTCCCAGGGCAGCGAACTGGTAGTCATCAATGCGGTTGCGACAAAGACCGCGAGCGCAGCACCGCCGCAGGAAGCGGCAGCTGTACCGGCTGCCACGCGGGCGCCGGCTAAACCGTCCGCAGCGCCATCGTCTGCACCGCCATCGTCTGCACCGCCAACGGCGGCGCGGGCAATGCCGGTCGTCCAGGAAGCCGGTTTTGCCAAAGCACATGCCAGTCCGTCAGTTCGAAAACTGGCGCGGGAGCTGGGCGTTAACCTCGCGGACGTCAGGGGCAGCGGTGCCAAACATCGCATTTTGCATGCTGACGTCAAGACCTTCGTAAAAGCCATACTGAGCGGCCAGCGCGCCGACCGCGCCGGCGGTGCACTGCCACGCACCCCGGTCGTTGACTTCGCGAAGTTCGGCGAAATCGATATTCAGCCGCTGACGCGAATTCAGAAGATTTCCGGGCCCAGATTGCAGGCCAGCTGGATCAACCTGCCGCACGTCACGCAGCACGATCTCGCTGACATTACGGGACTGGAGGCGCGGCGGCGAAAGCTCAAGGGGCCCGCCAAGGAACGCGGCATTGCGCTGACACCGCTCGCTTTCATCTTGAAGGCCTGTGTTGCTGCATTGGCGGAATTTCCAAAGGTAAACGCTTCGCTGTCCGAAGATGGTGAGAATCTCGTGTACAAAAAGTACTGTCATCTCGGATTTGCGGCAGATACGCCACAAGGTCTGATGGTCCCGGTGATTCGCGACGCGGATCAGAAGGACATCTATGAGCTCGCCAGCGAACTCGGGCAACTGTCGGCCTACGCGCGCGAGGGTAAGTTGAAAGCCGAGCAGCTGCAGGGCGCAACCTTTACTGTTTCCAGTCTTGGCGGCATTGGCGGCACAGCGTTCACCCCGATTATCAACGCGCCGGAAGTTGCCATTCTCGGTGTTTCCCGATCATCGATGCAGCCCGTGTGGACGGGTTCGGAGTTCGAGCCCCGCCTGATGTTGCCGCTGTCCTTTTCATACGATCACCGCGTCATCGATGGTGCGCAGGCCGTGCGTTTCACGACGTTCCTTGGCGAGAAACTCGCGGACGTCGATCTGCTGTTGCAGGCGATCCCGTAGTGACCGTCGAACTGATCATTCCCGACCTCGGCGATTTCGAAGAGGTTGATGTCATCGAAGTGCTGGTAGCCCCCGGCGACTCGGTTGAGATCGAAGACGCGCTGGTGACACTTGAGACCGACAAAGCGTCGATGGACATCCCGGCGACCGCAGCTGGCAAAATTGTGTCGGTCGCGGTGAAAGTTGGTGACAAAGTGTCCAGCGGCACGCTGGTTGCAACGCTTGCGCCCGCTGCCGATGGTTCCACGACCGATGCGCACGCTGCGACTGTGCCGACAGCTGCTTCCGTCGAAAAAACCCAGGCGATGCAGAAGCCTTCGTCGGATGCGACCCACGCCGCGCAACTGGTCGTGATCGGGGCCGGTCCGGGTGGCTACACGGCGGCGTTCCGCGCGGCAGACCTGGGTCTCGACGTCATGCTGATTGAACGCTCGCCCGTGCTGGGCGGCGTCTGTCTCAATGTCGGCTGCATTCCGTCGAAAGCGTTGCTGCACGCGGCGAAGGTCATTGATGAGGCTGCCGCCATGGCCGAGCACGGCGTGTCGTTCGGTAAGCCCGAGATCGATGCGGAAAAACTGCGTGACTGGAAAAACGAAGTCATTGGCAAGCTGACCGGCGGCCTGTCGGGTATGGCGAAACAGCGCAAAGTGCGCGTTGTGCAGGCGAGTGCGAAGTTTGTCTCGGCCAACCGACTGCAACTGGATAACGGCGAGACCGTCGAGTTCCGGAACTGCATCATTGCGGCAGGCTCGGAGCCGGTCATGCTACCCGGATTGCCGGATGACCCACGTATCGTCGATTCGACCGGTGCGCTCGAGCTGGCGCCGCTGCCGCAGCGCATGCTGGTGGTCGGCGGCGGGATTATCGGCCTGGAAATGGCCTGCGTCTACAGCGCACTCGGTACCGAAGTCAGCGTTGTTGAACTCATGGATACCCTGATGCCCGGCACCGATCCGGACCTGCTGCGACCTTTCCTGAAGGTGGTCAGGCCGCGGTATGCCGACATCATGTTATCGACGAAGGTGACCGGCATGCAGGCGACGGATGCCGGCATAGAAGTCAGCTTCGAGGGCGACAAGGCGCCGGCGAGCGGCACTTACGACCGCGTGCTCGTGGCCGTTGGCCGCAAGGCCAATGGGTCGCTGCTTGATGCGGAAAAGGCCGGGGTCAACGTCGATCAACGCGGCATTATCGCGGTCGACAAACAGATGCGCACCAACGTGCCGCATATTTATGCCATCGGTGACCTCGCCGGAGGCCCGATGCTGGCGCACAAGGCAACCCACGAAGCGAAGGTCGCGGCCGAAGTCATCGCTGGCGAGAAGAGCTTTTTCGATGCGCGCAGCATCCCGTCGGTGGCCTATACGGACCCGGAGATCGCGTGGGTCGGTTTGACCGAGTTGCAAGCCAGGGAAGAGGGCATCGACTACGAAAAAGCGCAGTTTCCATGGGCGGCCAGCGGCCGCGCGCTTGCCATCGGCCGTCCCGAGGGATTTACCAAACTGTTATTCGATAAAAAGACTGATCGTGTGCTGGGTGGTGCGATCGTCGGTCCGAACGCAGGCGACCTGATTGCCGAGATCGGCCTGGCGCTTGAGATGGGCTCCGATGCGGCCGATATCAGTCTGACCATTCATCCGCATCCGACACTGTCCGAAACGATCGCTTTCGCTGCAGAGGCATTCGAAGGCACGCTGACCGACCTCTACATGCCGAAGAAACGCTAGCTCAAGTCGGCGCGCCGCGCGCCAATGAGTATTTCAAGCTGTCGCATTTGCTGCATCGCAGCGGCACCGTGCTGCAAGAGCGCATCGACATCCGGGTAGTGCATGGTCTGGGCCAATGCTCGCAGCAGTTCTTCGCCATTCATGTTTTCTGAATTGTCTGCAATCGCTTCAAGTAGCGCCGCGGTTACGGCATTGAGTTCCAAAAATCGAACCTTGTCATCGCTGCCGCGATAAATCGACAAGTAGACCGGTTTTTCTGCTGGCGAGCCGGGCAGAAAGTCGGGTGAGATCCTGTGCACGGGATAGTGGTAGGCATAAGTCCATGCGAGTTCCGACTTGACCGGTGTCGCGCTCAGCAAATCGCCATCGACGTCGATACTCGACAGGTCGTTTGCGAGTGTCGCCACTGACAGCGC
>JBATID010000082.1:0-3049 GCA_049667545.1 Woeseiaceae bacterium | reverse complement strand
ACGGTAGGCCCAGCGCTGCGCGAGCTTGAGCTATACTCGCCACCCAGATCATGATGGAACGAGCATTGAAAGAACGCATCATTGGCGCGGCGGTGCTCGTGCTGTTTGTCGTGCTCGTCGTACCGATTTTTCTGGACGGTCCGCCGAGCGACGCCGAGATTGTTTCCGAGCGATTGCTGTTGCCGGGTCAGGACGGGCAAAAGACGCAGACCGTGGTGCTTGACAGGGATCGCACCGACCCGGTGCCGGCCGCAAATAATGCGACACCGGTGCCGAGCCGGGAAACTGCGAAGCCCGCCGAGGCGCCGCCCGAATTAAAGGTGGAAAGCAAGCCGGTGGACAAGCCTGTCGCGACAGCGCCACCGCCGGTGACATCGGCAGCCGAGCGAGAAGCACCGGCGGCAATGCCCGTCGCAGCAACCCCCCGCGTATCCGCGACCGGCATGTGGGCCGTGCAGCTTGGCAGCTTTTCGAACAAGGAAAACGCCGACAAGCTCGCTGCCGATTTGCGCAGGCAAGGCTACGCGGCCTTTCTGAGCCAGCTGCAAACCGATGATGGCCAGCTGCACCGCGTCCGCATAGGACCGCAGAAAGATCGGGACAGCGCCGAGGAGATGGCCAAGCGACTGCTGAAAGTCGGGCACAAAGGACAAGTTGTGCCGCACCCATGATTCGGCTTCTGCTAGAATCCGGGTCCAGCCCATCCCACACAGCTCTTCGCTAAGACGATATCCCTGATGCCGACCATCGATATCCTGATCGCCATTGCCATCGTCATTTCCATAATCGTTGGGTTCATGCGCGGTTTTGTCAAAGAAGCTATCTCGATTGCCGCGTTGGTCGTGGCGATCTGGGCTGCCGTGTTTTTTGGCCCTGATGTTGGCAACTTCTCGGAAAAATGGTTCAGCTCGGAAGAGCTCCAGGTGTGGTTCGGACGTGCGCTCGTGTTCATCGTCGTGCTTGCCGTCGGCGGCTTACTGGGCTGGGGCATCTCGAAACTCGTCAGGGTATCGGTGCTGAGCGGCATGGACCGCGTGCTGGGTTCGTTTTTTGGTGCCGCCCGTGGCGTCCTGCTGCTTGCCGTGTTTGCAATTGGCGGGCAGTTCGCGGGTTTCGACAACGATGACTGGTGGCTCAAGTCGCGGCTGATACCGCACGTGGAAGTCATTTCGAACTGGATACGGGTCATGGCTCCGCAGGGACTTGACTGGCTGGTTCCGGACGGCGAGCAGGAGTCAGTGCCCGTTGAAGTACCGGACCAGAACCCTAACTCGACAGCCTGACTGTAACGGAGACAACAAATCATGTGTGGCGTCGTAGGAATTGTCAGTACTCAGCCGGTCAACCAGGCACTTTTCGATGCGCTGACGGTCATGCAACATCGCGGCCAGGACGCTGCCGGCATCATTACCTGGAGCGAGGAGTACGGCCTCGAGCAGCGCAGAAGTAACGGCCTGGTTCGCGATGTCTTTCGACGGCGGCACATGCTGAGCCTGAAAGGGCACGTGGGCATTGGTCACGTACGTTATCCGACGGCTGGCGGTGCCAAGTCGGCAGAGGCGCAGCCGTTTTACGTAAACTCACCGTACGGCATCTGTCTCGCGCACAACGGCAACCTCACGAACTACGACGAGCTCGCCGAACTGCTGACCCAGCAGGATCGTCGTCACCTGAGCACCAATTCCGATTCCGAAGTCCTCCTGAACGTTTTCGCGCATGAGTTGCAGACCCGGGTTAACGGACGACCGATGCCAGAGAACGTTTTTGATGCCGTCGAAGCGGTGCACGAGCGTTGTACCGGTGGCTACGCGGTCGTCGCCCTGATCGTGGGTTTTGGCATCGTCGCGTTTCGCGATCCCAACGGTATTCGACCGCTGGTGCTCGGCGAGCGCGAGCTCGGCGGCCACAAGGATTATATTGTTGCCTCTGAGAGTGTTGCACTGGATGTACTGCAGTTCTCGCGAGTGCGCGACGTCAGTCCCGGCGAGTGCGTATTTATCGAAAACAGCGGCGCGCTGCACGCGCGGGCCTATCCTGGCGAGGCCAGGCATACACCCTGTATTTTCGAGTACGTGTATTTCGCGCGTCCCGATTCGATTCTCGACAACCTGTCGGTATACAAAGCGCGCTTGCGCATGGGCGAGCAGCTCGCCGGGAAGATCGTGCGCGATTTCGCCGATCATGATATCGACGTTGTCATTCCGATCCCCGACACGAGCCGCACCGCGGCGTTACAGGTTGCCTACCACCTGGGCGTCAAGTACCGCGAAGGTTTCATCAAGAACCGCTACATCGGCCGGACCTTTATCATGCCGGGGCAGGCGGAACGCGCGGAGTCAGTGCGACGCAAGCTCAACGCCATCGATCTCGAATTCCGCGGCAAGAATGTGCTGCTGGTGGACGACTCGATCGTGCGCGGCACAACGTCTCGCCAGATCATCAAGCTGGCGCGCGAGGCCGGTGCCAGGAAAGTCTATTTTGCTTCGGCGGCGCCGCCCGTGCGCTACGCCAACGTTTATGGCATTGATATGCCGGCCGCATCAGAACTCATCGCCAATGGCAGGAACGTGGAGGAAATCCAGGAGCTGATCGGCGCGGACCGTCTCATTTACCAGGACTTGCACGGGCTGGTGCGCTCGGTACGCCACGATAATTCGACCATCACCGAGTTTGATACGTCGTGCTTCTCGGGCGAATATGTCACCGGAGACGTGACCGAGAAATATCTCAATGAACTCGAAGCGCGCCGCAACGATGCGGCGAAACAATCGCGCGACAGTGACCAGCACCGGGCGCCGAATATCGTCGCGGTCTAGCGGCGCAGGTAGCAGGAGCAACGGCCGCAATTGCTTCGTATTTGCCAGGCTGTGTCCCGCAATATCCCTATGAGCATCCACGTCATGATCATCGACGAGCAGGCGGATTTTCGCAGCCTGCTGATGCACCACGTCACGACGCGCTGGCCCGATGCGGTCATAACGGCTTATGACCCGACCGCCGCCGGGCATTTGCCGGACGAATTTTCGGGTGCTGGAAATGACGTCATCCT
>JBATID010000081.1:0-2540 GCA_049667545.1 Woeseiaceae bacterium | reverse complement strand
GCTACAACTCCACGCCGCTTGAGCGTCGTATCGCTCTTGCGCTTGGCATACCGATGAATGGCCTCGATCCTGACTTGCTGAGTCTTGGTACGAAATCCGGTAATCGCAAAGTATTCGCCGAGGCCGGCATTAATTATCCGGCCGGGTTTGAAGACCTGCACAGCGAGGACGAAATCGTACGGGCGCGGTAGTCAAGCTGAATGAAGGCTTCGGTGGTGAAGGTAATGCCGTGTTTACTTATCCGGACGCGGCCGCGGGCGAGGCGGGCATTCGCACGTCGCTGCGACAGCTCGCCTGGCTTTCCGGCATTGAGACCTACGAGAAATTCATGGGCAAGTTCGGCGCCATGGGCGGTATCGTCGAGGAGCTGGTAGCGGCAAAGGAGACGCGCTCGCCGAGCGTGCAGATGCGTGTCATGCCGGATGGCAGTACGCACCTTGTATCGAGTCATGAGCAGGTGCTGGGCGGGTCGACCGGCCAGTCGTACCTGGGATGCCGATTCCCCGCTGACGACGAATACCGGACCGAGCTGCTGGCCAAAGCGGCGAAAGTCGGAAAAGTCCTGAGCGATCACGGTGTCATCGGGCGGTTTGCCGTCGATTTTCTCGCGTCACGTGATCAGGGCGACTGGCAGGTCCACGCAATCGAGATCAACCTGCGCATGGGCGGGACGACGCCACCCTATCATGCGCTCGAGTTTCTGACCGAAGGCAAGCTGGATCCTGACAGCGGGTTGTTCGTGGCGCCAGACGGCCAGGCGAAGTTCTACAAGGCGACCGACAATTTCAAATCTCCGGCTTATCGTGGACTGCTGCCCGAAGACCTGTTCGAGATCATCTGGAATCGTGGTATCGGCTTCAAGCATTCAACCGGGACCGGCGTGCTGTTCTACATGATCGGCGCGCTGTCGCAATACGGAAAAATAGGCATGACCTGCATTGGCAACAGTCCGGAAGAGGCGCAACATCTCTTTGATGAAACCGCCCTCGTCATGGACAGCAGCACGTCGAGTGATGCGCACGGCGCGGCGGCCCCGATGAATGACCGTTACATCGGGATGGAATAGGAGTGGCAGATACGGTGAGCGATCCCAAGAACTTTCTGTTTGTATCGGTCGGTGCACTGATCGGTGACATCGCCTGGATGGTCGTTAAGGAAGGCCACGGCGTTCGCTATTACATCGAGGAGGAGTCCGAGCGTTCGATCGCCGATGGTTTCGTACCCAAAGTCGACGACTGGGAAAGCCATGTCGATTGGGCGGACGTTATCGTGTTCGATGACGTCCTCGGTCAGGGCGAGAAAGCCAAACGGCTTCGCGATGCCGGCAAACTGGTGGTTGGCGGAACGCCTTACACCGATCGGCTCGAAGATGACCGCAGTTTTGGCCAGGAAGAGCTCAAGCGTCACGGCGTTTCGATCATTCCGTTTCAGGACTTCAATGACTTCGACAGCGCTATCGACTATGTCAAAAAACACCCGGCGCCATATGTCATCAAGCCAAGCGGCGAAGCGCAGAACATCAAGCGGCTGCTGTTTGTCGGCCAGGAGGACGACGGCCTGGATGTCATACACGTCCTCGAATCCTACAAGGCCGTGTACGCCGATACGGTGAAGGTCTTTCAGCTGCAACGCCGCGTGCGCGGTGTCGAGGTCGCGGTCGGCGCCTTCTTTAATGGCACCGATTTCATGATGCCGATCAACGTCAACTTCGAACACAAGCCGCTGTTCCCCGGCAATATCGGTCCCGCGACCGGTGAGATGGGGACCTGCATGTACTGGAGCGGTCCGAACCGCATCTTCAGTGCAACGCTCGCGAAACTGAAGGACAGGCTCGCCGAAGAGCAGTACGTCGGCTACATGGATGTCAACTGCATCGTCAACGGTCAGGGAATATACCCGCTCGAATTTACAGCACGCTTCGGTTACCCGACGATCAGTATTCAGGCCGACGGTTTGCAGATGCCGGTGAGCGAATTTCTTTACGGTATGGCCGCGGGCTCGCTGACAAATTTCAAAACGAAACGCGGGTTCCAGATCGGCTTGAGGATTGTTGTGCCGCCGTTTCCTTATAACGATCCGAAGACCTTCGAGGCGAATTCAAAAGACCGCGTGATCATCTTCAGGAAGCCCAACTACGACGGTATTCATATCGAAGACGTGAAGCTGGTAAACGGTGAGTGGCTAATCACCGGGAATTCGGGAGTCGTGTTGATCGTTACCGGGTTCGGCATCTCGGTCAAGCAGGCACAGGCACAGGCGTATCAGCGGGTCAAAAACATCCTTATCCCAAATATGTACTACCGCACCGACATCGGTGATCGCTGGTTCGAGGATCACGACAAGCTGCACTCGTGGGGCTACCTGCGCGAAAGCTAACCAAAAGGCGACAGACCCCTTTCTTTGAAAGGGGTCTGTCCCCAAGAGATGTCCCAAGAGATGTCCCCAAACGATACATTGATATGCCGCAGGTAAATACAAACAGCATCACCATAGAGTATGAGTCGTTCGGCTCGATTTCCGACCCCACCATTCTCCTGATC
>JBATID010000080.1:0-5036 GCA_049667545.1 Woeseiaceae bacterium | reverse complement strand
TTTTTATTCTGCGCATGGGGGCGATGCGCCGTGAAAGTTGCTCTGCCGGCGCCAATAGGCAGATTTGCGTATTTTCTACCCCTTAGTTAAAGAGGAAAATCCGGCATAATGTTAACTTCAGCGAGAGTAACTTCGTGACTGATAGCAAACCAGGCTCAGAGAAGAACGTCGTGTCGATGCCGACGTCGGAACCGCCAGCGGAGGATTCGGCGGATTCGCCCGCACACATCTTCAGCACGATGCGGCATGATCCCGAGAAGATCAAAGAACTGTTTCGCAACGGCTTATACCCGTACAAGACTCGTATTCGCAAATCGGCGTACGAAAAACACAAGAAGGAACTCCAGGTCGAGTTGCTCAAAGTGCAGAGCTGGGTCAAGGAAACCGGGCAGCGCATCATCGTGATTTTCGAAGGGCGCGATGCGGCAGGCAAGGGTGGCACGATCAAGCGATTCATGGAGCACCTGAACCCTCGTGCGGCGCGTGTTGTCGCGCTTGAGAAACCGACCGAGCATGAGCTTGGCCAGTGGTATTTTCAGCGCTACATACAGCACCTCCCGACTGCGGGGGAAATGGTCTTTTTCGATCGCTCCTGGTACAACCGCGCAGGCGTCGAGCGTGTAATGGGTTTTTGCGATTCAATGCAGTACCTGGAGTTCATGCGCCAGGTGCCCGATCTCGAACGTATGCTGGTGCGTTCCGGCATCCGCGTGTTCAAGTACTGGTTCTCAGTGACTCATGAGGAGCAGGAGCGCCGCTTCAAGGCGCGCGACGGAGATCCTCTGAAACAATGGAAGCTGAGTCCTATCGACCAGGAGTCCCAGGGTAAGTGGCAGGAATACACCGAGGCCAAGGAAGCGATGTTCTTCTACACGGACACGGCCGACGCGCCGTGGACAATTATCAAGTCTGATGACAAGAAACGCGCGCGTCTGAACTGCATGCAGCATTTCCTGTCCGAGCTCGACTATCCGCGCAAGGACCGCCGCATTCTGCACGGGCCGGATCCGCTGATTGTTGGTTCCTCGTCTCAGGTCATCGAAAAAGACCGTCATCTCTGGGGCTGAAACTGCCGTTGTGTTGCAGTTCGCGAGCGGCGATAATCCCGCCCGGTCCGCGTCGGCTTTCCCGCGACGGTCAGCCGTGAACTCCGCCAGGCCCGGAAGGGAGCAACGGTAGCGGTGATGCCGGGTGCCGGGAAGCAGCTGGCGCGGGCCACTTACGTTACACTGTCAGATTGACAGCAACTCTCCCGGCCTACTGAATTTCTATGAGCTACCTCGTCCTCGCCCGCAAATGGCGACCCAAAGATTTCGCGGATACGGTCGGGCAGGATCACGTCCTGAAGGCGCTGATTAACGCTCTCGACTCCGGGCGGCTGCACCATGCCTACCTGTTTACCGGGACACGCGGTGTTGGTAAAACGACGATCGCCAGAATCCTGGCGAAAGCACTTAACTGTGAAAAAGGCGTTACTTCCACACCCTGCGGCGCATGCAGTGCATGCAAGGAGATCGACGAGGGCCGATTCGTCGACCTCATCGAAGTTGATGCGGCATCCAAGACCAAGGTTGATGACACCCGAGACCTGCTCGACAACGTCCAGTATGCGCCGGCGCGGGGCCGCTACAAGGTGTACCTCATTGACGAAGTGCACATGCTGTCCAAGAGCTCGTTCAATGCGTTGCTGAAAACGCTCGAAGAGCCGCCGCCGCACGTGAAGTTTCTGCTGGCGACAACGGACCCGCAAAAGCTCCCGGCGACAGTGTTATCGCGTTGTTTGCAGTTCAATCTGAAACGCATGACGCCGCGCCTGATTTCGGATCGCCTGAAGTACATTTGTGACGCGGAGGACATCGAATTCGATGTGGCAGCGCTGGCGCTGCTGGCCAGGGCCGCCGATGGGAGCATGCGCGATGCGTTGAGCCTTCTTGACCAGGCGATCGCGTACTGCGGTGGCAAGATTGCAGCAGAGCAGGTCGGCCTGATGTTAGGCACTATCGACCGTGACCATGTAGTCAGGCTGCTGCGACTGCTCGCGGCGGCTGATGCAGCGGGAATCATTGATGCGATCCGCGAAATAGACGAGCAGTTCCCTGACTACGCACGCCTGCTCGAAGATCTGGCCAGGGATTTGCAGCGCGTCGCCGTTTTTCAGGTCGTGGGAACGTGCGACAGCGATGACGAAATGAGCGAAAAGGAGTTTGCGGAACTCGCCGCGTTATTACCGACGGCTGATGTGCAGCTTTTTTACCAGACGGCACTCATGGGGCGTCGGGATCTGGATCTTGCTCCGGACCCGCGCAGCGGGGCCGAGATGACGCTGCTCAGGATGCTGGCATTTCGCCCGGGAGCGGTCGAATCCACTACCGTAGCGGGTGGCGGACAGTCGGGCAGTCGACCGGCGCCGAAAAAAGTGCCACCAGCGAGTGCAGGCGCGAAGCCTCAAACCGCCGCTAAAGCCGCGAAAGCCGCGAAAGCTGACAAGATCGCTGCGGCCCCGCCAACCGGACAGGACGCTGACTGGAGCGAATTGGTGACGCGTCTCGGGCTGACCGGCGCAGAACGCCTGCTGGCGAGCAACTGCGCTTACCTGCGGCGCGAAAACAAGACGATATTTCTCGGGCTGGACGCCCGATCCGATTCCCTGCTGACGAAACAGCGTAAGGACGCTCTGGCGAAGAAACTGTCCGAGCATTATGGCGAACATCTTAACGTTGACATCGCAGTAGGTGTCGAGGCGCCCGAGACGCCGCTGCAGGAAGAGTCTCGGCTTGCCGACGAGCAGCTGGAGGCGGCGCGACAAACGCTCGAGGCGGATCCGAACGTGCAGGCCATGAAGAATATGTTCGGTGCCGAAATCAAACCGGAATCGATCGAAATCACAAATCCCTCACAATCAGACTAGAACAGGCAGGAGAATGCGCATGAAAGGTGGCATTGGCCAGTTGATGAAGCAGGCGCAAGAGATGCAGGCCAATATGAAAAAGGCCCAGGAGGAAATGGCCGCAGTGAGTGTCACAGGACAGTCTGGCGCGGGCATGGTGAGCATTACGATGACTTGCCAGCACCAGGTCCAGTCCGTGGCCATCGATGACTCGCTCATTGGTGACGACAAAGAAATGCTTGAGGATCTGATTACGGCGGCTTTCAACGACGCGATTCGTAAGGTTGAGAAGACGGTTCAGGAGAAATTCTCAGGAATGGCATCTGGCCTGTCTTTGCCGCCTGGAATGAAGTTGCCATTTTAGAATTGTAAAGAGCCATGTCCTATTCACCTTTGCTCGTTCGTCTGATTGATGGCCTCCGCTGCATGCCGGGCGTTGGGCAGAAGTCTGCGCAACGCATCGCGTTTCACCTGCTGGAACGTGATCGTGACGGCGCCAATAGTCTGTCGGTAGCCCTGGCCGATGCCGTGTCGGGGATCGGCCACTGCACCCGCTGCCGCATGTTCACGGAACATGAACTCTGCTCGATTTGTTCCGCTGGCGGACGCGATGATTCGCAGTTATGCGTTGTAGAGTCGCCTGCCGATGTCATGGCGATCGAGGATGCGACGGGGTTTCGCGGTTTGTACTTCGTGCTGATGGGGCATCTGTCGCCACTTGATGGCATAGGCCCTGACGAGTTGGGTATGCAGCAACTCGAAGCGTGGCTGGCGCAAGGTGACGTGCAGGAGCTGATTATTGCAACCAACCCGACGGTAGAGGGCGACGCGACGGCGCACTACCTCGCTGAGCTTGCTGCTCGGCATACGGTCCTGGCGAGCCGCATAGCGCACGGTGTGCCGTTGGGTGGTGAACTTGAGTATGTTGATGGCGGCACGTTGTCACATGCGTTTTTTGGGCGCCGCGCCGTCGACTAGTGAGGGAATCGGATGTCGAATGAGAGCTGTCTGTTTTGTAAAATACTTGCCGGTGACATACCGGCCGATATCATCTACGAGTCGGACGCCGCGATAGGGTTTCGCGACATCAACTCGAAAGCGCCGACACACGTTTTGATTATCCCGCGCAAACACATTGCGACCATCAACGACATCGAACCCGAAGATGAGCAGGTTATCGGCAGCCTGTTTACGGCGGCGAGAGAGATCGCGGAAAAGGAAGGGCATGCCGATGCTGGCTACCGCGTGGCGATGAATTGCAAAGAGGCGGCAGGGCAGACGGTATTTCACATTCACCTGCATTTGCTGGCAGGCCGGTCGTTTAGCTGGCCGCCCGGCTGAAGAGCGCTAGTAACGGCCCTCCGAGAGCTGCTCGGTCAGATTCACAATGCGCTTGAAGCTTTCGTAACGGCGCGCGGTAATGGAGCCGTCTTCGACGGCGGATTTTATGGCGCACCCGGGTTCCCTGAGGTGCCGGCAGTTGGCGAATCGGCAATGCTGAGCAGCCGCTGCTATTTCGCGGAAACCGCCAGCCGCATTGCGCGCCGATTCGAGCGCAGGCGCATAGTCGCGAACGCCGGGCGAGTCGATCACCACGCCGCCCTGTGGCAGCGGTATCATCACGGAGTTGACCGTTGTGTGGCGTCCTTCGCCGGTCTTGTCGGAAATCGTGGCAACGCGCTGATCCGCGCCATCGCTCAGTCGATTGATGATGCTCGACTTACCGACGCCGGACTGCCCGACGATGATCGTGCAGCGATTCCCGATGAGCGTGCCGATTGCGGCAATTCCTGTTCCTTCACTGGCGCTGCATTGCGCGACATCGTGACCGATGCGCCGGTAGTTGGCGAGTTCGTCGGCGGCCGTAGTCGTTGACGTTTCCAGGTCGATCTTGTTGTAGACGACGATGCCGACAATCCCCATGAGCTCTGCCGCGCACAAATAGCGATCGATAATGTACCAGTCGGGCTTCGGTTCAGCGGCGGCCACAGCGACCAGGCAATCGATATTGGCGGCGAGCACTTCAGTACGGCCACGCCGGTCTGGCCGCGTCAATTCGTTCCGCCGCGGCGCGATGGACCCAATCAGCCAGTCGGTCTCGTTGTCGATAGCCTCTGCCATGACTCGATCGCCGCACACAGGCTTCAGG
>JBATID010000079.1:0-1769 GCA_049667545.1 Woeseiaceae bacterium | reverse complement strand
TGTGCGTAATCTCTGCCAGGAACTCGGTGTGGCCGGTGAAAGGGATGCCGGCATCAGCGATGACACTCTTCGACAACGGCGCGGTGACCATGCCTGAGAATTCGCCAGCCAGGCAGCCTGAGACCGCGCGCCGCAGTCCGTCAAGCAGCGTTGCGGCGTTGGCTGAATCGGGCCTGCCCTTGATAACCGGTGCGGGGAAGGGCGTGTCGATCACGGGCAAATTGCTACCGTGCAACGTGGCATCGCCGATGATCACTACCTGGTCGGCGAACCGAGAGGCGGACAGCGCATCGCAGATTTCCGGGCCGATGCCGGCCGGGTCGCCTGCCGTTACTGCCAGTGGCTTGTCAGCGCCCACGTCTAGATGCGTGAGTCTACGAACGCCTCATCGCGCATGCGCTGCATCCACAGCTGAGATTCTTCCGCCATCTTGCTGTTGCGAATACGCTGGTCGCAGTTGCGCTGTTTCAGCTCTTCGGTGTTGTCATAGACGCGACGCTCCAGCACTTCGACAATATGCCAGCCGAATTGAGAGCGGAACGGTTCGCTGATGACGCCAATCTCCGCATTTTCCACCACTTTGTCGAACTCCGGAACGAAGGTGCCCGGATTCGTCCACCCGAGATCACCGCCAAGGTTGGCAGAACCCGGATCGTCTGAGAGCAGTTTGGCCTGTTCGCCAAAGTCCTCGCCACCGCGAATCTTGACCAACGCGTCATCAAGTCGTTGCTTGGCCGTCTCGTCATCAATAATTTCGTTCGGCGTAATGAGGATATGGCGCGCTTTAATCTGCTTGATTTCACTGCGCTGTACCGCGCTGCGAAGATTGTCAATTTTGACCAGATGGAAGCTGTTGGCGGCGCGCAGCGGTTTCGATACGTCACCTGCCTCCATGTCCTGAAGTGCGTCGATGAACAACGTTGGAACCTGTTCGCCCTTCATCCACCCGAGTGAACCACCCTCGAGCGCCGTATCGCCGGCTGAATAGCGCACAGCCATTTCGCGAAAATCGGTGCCGTCCTGAACCTGCGCGTAAATACTGTTGGCGAGCGCTTCAACCTCGCGAATTTCATCCGCGCTCGCGGTCTCTGAAAACGACAGGCGAATATGTGACAACTCGAACTCGGAGTTAACGACGACGTTGCCCTCGAGGTCAGCGATGCACTGTGTTACTTCGCGTTCGCTGACGTTGATACTCTGCCCGACCTCAATGCGTCGCAGCTGTTCGAGCGTAATCTCCTCACGCAACGAACGGCGAAATTCAGCGTAGCCGATGCCGTCGTTCGCGAGCAGTGCCGGCATATCCTCGAAGCGCCCGCCGTTCTGCTCGGCGATCATCCGTATGGAATCGTTCAGTGCCGCGTCCGAAATCTGCAGGCCGATGCGAGCGGCGCGCTGCAGCTGGATTTCCTTCAGTATCAGGCGCTCCATTATCTGCTCTTCGAGCACGCCAGCTGGCGGCAACGGCACGCCCTGTGCGAGCGCGCGCTGCTTGATGGTCTCGAGCTGTTCGTTGAACTGACTCTTGAGGACGACGCCCTCATTGACGATTGCGGCCACACCATCGATGAACTCGCCGGTCTCGGAGAGCTCGTCAGCCGCGGTGAAAGGCGCCGCCAGCAAAGCGACAACAGCACATAATGCGTTGATTTTTAACACAATTTACTACCGGAGGTCTGCGGAATAGCCAAGAATACCACGTTCGAGGAGTTTGTCAGCCGCCGTTCCGACGCTGGTCATTCCCTTCAGTACCAGTTGCAGACCAAACG
>JBATID010000078.1:0-2057 GCA_049667545.1 Woeseiaceae bacterium | reverse complement strand
GGACGATGCCGAGCATGTCAATCCGAACGGCGGGGCCATCGCGCTGGGTCATCCGCTGGGCATGTCGGGGGCGCGACTGGTCACGACGGCGACGTATGAGTTGCGGCGCGGCAAAGGTCGTTATGCGTTGTGCACCATGTGCATCGGTGTGGGGCAGGGCATCGCCATGATTATCGAGCGCGTTTGATGAAAAAATCATCGCCGAGTTACGAAACGCAGGCCTTGCGAGAATTTGCCGAGGTGCTGCACGGTCGCCGCACGGTCGATCTTTATCTGCAAACGCCGATACCGGACGCGCTGGTGCACGAAGCACTGGAAGCGGCCACCTGGGCGCCCAATCATCACGTTACCGAGCCGTGGCGTTTTATCTTGCCCGGCAAGAACACGGTCACAAAAATACTGGACCTTTGTGAGCGGCTTGTTTGCGCGAAGAAAAGTGCAGAGCTTGCAAGCCACAAGCGCGAGAGCTGGTCGGAAAAACCCGGCTGGCTGGTCGTTACCTGCCAGCGCAGCGCGGATGCGTTGCGACAGCAGGAAGATTACGCTGCGTGTAGTGCGGCCGTGCAGAACTTCATGCTGTACTTGTGGAAAGCCGGCCTGGGTTCGAAATGGACCTCCGGGGACATCACTCGCGATCCGGAATTTTATGAAATTCTCGGTATCGATCCAGACGCTGCGTTTGTCGTCGGCATGATCTGGTTCGGCTACCCGAAGCTGACACCTACGCAGACGCGGAAGCACCTGTCCGAGGTCGTTATCAAGCTGCCGTGACTGTCATCCCTCAAACAGGGCAGCGTCGAGATCTCACAAAAAAGCCCCGGCGTTGCCGGGGCTTTTTCTTTTGGGCATTAACGTCTAGTTTTCTACGGACGTCTGACTCGTTCCGGCGCCACCTGTAATCGGTGACCAGTGTGCGGCACGAACTTTCCATTTGCCGTCTTCATTGACGAAAACTTGTGTTGCGCGGGTGCGATAGTTTGGAACCCCGGCAGAGTTTTTACGGTCGATCGCGCCTTCAGAGTAATACATGGCAACGGCTACTTTGCCCGGTACCAGCGTAATGACATGAATGTGCTTCGCTTTTATGCTGAATGCGTCGAATTCCTCGACTTCGACTCCGTCATCGGGCGGAACTTCGTGCAGCAAACCGCCGCTCGACCAGAACTCCATCGAGCCCTCTTTGGAGACCTGTCCGCCCTGCGATTTCAGTTCTTTCGTTGAGTAGGCGTTGGCATCCATGATGTGTTTCTTAATGGCGGCTTCGGTCGCCGGGTCCGCCTGCGCGGCGCTCATGCATAAAACCATCAGGCCGGTTACGGCCAGGAGCATTCTTTTCATCGTTATTCTCCGTTGTTGTATTTTTGGGGTTCCCCGACGCCAGTATAGTCACAGTTTGTCTTTCTAGTCGCGCGCTAGTTCTTCCGGGTGGTGCACGAAGGGCCCGGGCGCGATCAGTGGCCGCAGCAGAAATATCGATGTGTTGATCAGTCCGACACTGGCCATAATGACGATCGTCCTCGTGACCGAACCGTCATAGATAACAGCGGCCAGCAGGGCGCCGCTTGCGCCGGCGAGGTTTTGCAGTGTGCCGATAATCGATGAGGCAACGCCGGCAATTTTCGCCAGCGGGTCAAGCGCCACGACAATCGCGTTCGACATTAATATGGGGATCGCAAACATATATAGACAAACCGCGGACCAGACCCACCAGAATGGCGCGTTGTTGAACCAGGCGATCACGGCAAGCTGTAATCCGGATGCAAAGACAAGCGCAATGCCAAGGCTGATGAGTTGCAGCGGGTCGTACCGCATGACCAGGACCCTGTTGATCACCGAGCCGACAAGAATGGATAAGCCGGCGCACGCGAAAATCAGACCGTAAGCCGTGACGGAATAGCCGTAAATCTCAACCGCGAGCGCGGCCGAAACAGCGATGACCGACATGAAGCCGGCCGGCAGCAATATCAGCAGCAACAGGCCGAACACACTCTGGCGATGCGAGAAGAATTCGCGAAAGCTCGACACGAGTTGCCGCAGCGGGTGTTCACTGACCTCGG
>JBATID010000077.1:0-2773 GCA_049667545.1 Woeseiaceae bacterium | reverse complement strand
CGCCTATACCGGCATGTATGCGCTCCCGAGTCCGGGCGGCTGGACGCTGATTGGCCGTACACCCCACAAGTTGTTCGACCCGCAGGCCGCGGAACCGTTTCCAGTGCGCGCCGGCACGCGGATTCGTTTCAGGCCGGTTGAGGCGGCGGAGTTCGACTCATGAGGATTACGGTACTGAAGCCCGGGTTGCAGACGACGTTGCAGTCGCGACCGCGCATTGGCTTGCGGCATCTTGGGGTACCGGCAAGCGGCGCCGCGGATCCGCTGTCTTTGGCGCTCGCGAATCGACTCGTCGCAAATACGTGGGATGCCGTGGCGCTGGAGGTGACATTACTGGGGCCAACACTGCGCATGAACACCGATTGTGCGATTGCCGTCGTCGGTGCGAGTTTCGATGTGATGTTGAACAACGTGGCAATGCCGTTGCACGAAACGGTGTTTGCCGCGGCAGGCGATGTGCTCAGCGTCGGTGGCTGTGCGAAAGGGGCCAGATGCTACATCGCGTTTTCCGGCGGCCTGGGGGCGACGGAGGTGCTCGGGTCATCATCCACCTATTTGACCGGTGAGCTGGGCGGGTTGCAGGGCAGGGCATTGCAGCCAGGTGATGAGCTCCGCGTGTCGCCTGCGCGGGTTCCCGGGCTGAGCACGCCGGCCGGGTTCCGGATACCGATGTCGACGAGCTGGGCGCTGCGTGTCTGCGAGTCATTCGAGACGGATCGCTTGACGGGCGAGAGCAGGGAGCGGCTTTTCGAGAGCAACTGGACCGTCGGCAGGCGTTCGGATCGCATGGGCCTGAAGCTCGACGGCGCACGTCTTGATATTTTATCAGACGGGCGTATGCCGAGCGCGGCGGTGTTTCCCGGTACCGTGCAGTGTCCCGAAAACGGCGCGCCCTTCATCCTGTCGGTCGATGCCGGCACCGTTGGCGGGTATCCGCGGGTTGCCCAGGTAGTGCGCGCGGACCGGCACCTGCTCGGGCAGCTGAAGCCCGGCGATCACGTGCGGTTATTGCACCGTGACATGGAGGTCGCGACCAGGGAGTTGCGCGACAAACACGACTACTGGCGCGGCTGGATCACCGCTATCGAGCAGGTGATCTGATCGCCCGCCAGCTTAACACCTGCGCGGTTGCCCACGCTCTCACAGCGATCCCATTTTAGCTTAGGTCTGGTGTCTTGGACATCGATCTATGGCAAACTCAATACGTGTGCCAGGCAGTGTTGCCTGGTTTTTTTTACTAAGGGGATATCAATGAGAAAGACATTCTGCAGAGTATTTGCTGTAATTTTGCTAGGTGTGTCTGCGATGAGCATTGCGCAGGCACAGGACGAGCCTCCGTTTATCGGCGGCGACTACTGGGAAGTAACCGGCATCAAGACAGCAGATGGCGGAGGTTTGAAGTACGCACGCTGGCTTGCAGGTGAATGGCGCAAGAACAGCGAGTTCGCCAAATCGAAAGGCTGGATCAAGGATTTCATGGTCATCGACAACGTTCACCCGCGCTCCGATGAGCCGGACCTGTATCTGATCCGGGTATTCGAAAACATGGCGACCGTCGCAGAAGGCGAAGCCCGCCGCAAGGAATACATGGCCTGGGTGAAGAAGACAGCGGACACAATGAGCGAGGAAAGCGGTAATCGCGCCGGTTTCCGTACTGTTATGAGCACGTCCCTGCTGCAGCACATGAAGTTCCGCAACTAGTTTAATAATTGAGTGTGGAATGAGAGGCAGGCGCGTCGTTGACGTGCCTGCCTTTTTTATTGCAACGAGCGGCTAAGAAAGTGGTGGGCCCGCCAGGACTCGAACCTGGGACCAAGGGATTCACTGTACCCACTCATTTCTGAATGGAGCGGACTATCTCATCACCCTCGACCGAATCGTTAGGGGCGGGACGCTCTAGCCTGTTATCAAGAACACTTAAGTTCCCAGGTAGTCTCTGCACCTTCCGCGAGTGTACTCGCGGCTTGGCTCAGGATTGCCATCAGCCGAACTGTTAAGGTTTCCCTGAATTCATCCCGTTCATTTCGTGCCTTTCGACACGAACGCACCATTTTTTGATGAGTCCCCTGCTCTAACCAACTGAGCTACAGGCCCACACAACGAGCGGCATTCTAGCAGATAAAACGCCAGTTAGACGATGCGAATAAGTGCTCTAGAACTACTATTTGGAACTCACAAAAAAGCCGGGCAGTGCCCGGCTTTTCAGTATTGTTTCCGCAATCCCGTCAGTCCTCGAGCAGGAAACTCCTGAGCTGATCCGAACGCGTCGGGTGACGCAGCTTCCGGAGTGCCTTGGCTTCGATCTGGCGAATTCGCTCGCGGGTCACGTCAAACTGCTTGCCCACTTCCTCGAGCGTGTGATCGGTGTTCATGTCGATGCCGAAACGCATGCGCAACACCTTGGCCTCCCGTGGCGTCAGGCCACTGAGCACCGAGTGCGTCGTTTCCTTGAGCCCTGACGTGGTCGCCGAATCCACCGGCGAGTGCACCGTCTGGTCTTCGATAAAGTCGCCGAGGTGCGAATCCTCGTCGTCGCCGATCGGCGTCTCCATCGAGATCGGCTCCTTGGCGATTTTCAGCACCTTGCGCACCTTGTCTTCCGGCATCTCCATGCGCTCGGCCAACTCGTCGGGCAGCGGCTCGCGGCCCATCTCCTGCAGCATCTGCCGCGAGATACGGTTGAGCTTGTTGATCGTCTCGATCATGTGCACCGGAATACGAATAGTGCGCGCCTGATCGGCGATCGAGCGCGTAATGGCCTGGCGAATCCACC
>JBATID010000076.1:0-9673 GCA_049667545.1 Woeseiaceae bacterium | reverse complement strand
ATGCCAGCCAGATCTTTGGCGTCACCGCCGCCATCGCGCCGTATCGCGACCGTCACCGCGTTTTTTTGCGCCGGTGGCACCTCGTTCGGATCGGCACGCAGGCCCAGGTCAGCAAGGTGCGGGTAGGCACGCCGTAGCGTGTCGAGCAGAATCTCGCGTTTCGGCTGAAGGCTGGCCTTGTCGTCAAAGGCAAGGCCCAGGTAAATCGGCGTGAAGGCGTCGTCGTTCCCTGCGTCGACACACAGGCGCACGAGGTCGGTCACGCGCAAGGGCAGGCCGCCAACGCCATAGATGACGGCGCGGCACTGCGACTGCCCGCCGCTGTCGAGTCGATCGAGGCCCGCGCGAATTTCCCGCGTTAGAGGCGGTTCACCTGACAGCAGCGGGTCGACGCGCTCAAGGACCAGCACCTTGCGCCGGCCGGACAATGCCGCGCCGATCGCTGCAGCCGGGAACGGCCGCAGTGACTGGATGCCGAGCACGCCGACGCGTGTTTTGTGTTGCTTGCGCATTACATCGGCCGCGACACGCGCCGTCTCAACGGCGGCGCCCACTGCCACGAGCACCGTCGTGGCATCGTCAATGCGATATTCCGAGACCGCGGCGTGGCTGCGCCCGGTCAGCTCTGCGAATCGCTTAAACGCGGCCGTCAGCGATGGCTCGACGAAATCGTCGAGAAAGGGTTTCTGAGCGAGCGCACCCAGGCTGAAGCTGTCGGCGTCGTACAATGCGCCGAGCAGGGTCGGCTCATCGAGGTCGTGCCAGGCGGGTACGCGCCGGCGCGTTGGGCCGAACAGCAGCTGCTGCGCCGGTGTCGGCGAGTCGATCGTCGCATCCGCGGCGCCCAGGAACCGCCGGGCCTGGGTGGGCGACAGGAGCCGCACATCCTGTGGGGCAATCGCGGTTTCCCGGCCGTCCATGACGACGATGCCGGGGACGAGGCACTGTTCAGTTGTACGTCTTGCAATAACTGTAAAATCAATTGCTTGCTGAACATTGCTCGCAAATAACATAAAGAAGCCGGAGTCGCTGCTGAGGTGCACGGAGTCGTGCCCGTTGCCCAGTGTGCCGCCGTGCGCCGGTGTCGCGCGCGTACCGAGATGCAGGACCATCGGCGCGTGCTTGCCGGCTGCCGAGACCAGCAAATCCTGGGCGGCTGCAATGTCGGGTCCGGACAGGAAAGCGGTGGCGCGGCGCCCGGTCAGCGCCAGGCCGGTTGCTGCCGCGACGATGCCCCGAGGTCCCTCGGCTACCTGCGAAGCCAGCGATTCATCGAACAGATTGCTGCCACCCCGCGCAAGTTCGCCGAGCCAGACGGAATCCGCCTCACCGGACGGAAACGAGCCTCCGAGCACCGCGTGTCCGGCGATACCGGCCTCGGTCAGCGCGACCGCGCTGTTGCCATCGAGCACGGTCTGCAGGCCTTCTTCCCGGATATCGGTGCCCGCGGGCGCACCGAACGTCCGGCGATACCAGCGAACAGCAGCAGCGCGTAGCCCCGACATCAGCTGCCTGCCGCCCGTCGCGTTTCCTGTTCCGGAAACTGCTCTTTTTCAAGCCAGACGATCGAGCGAGTCGCACAGCGAAACACCGCCTCGGGCCGGGCAGGGCCGCCGGCCGAGTAGTCGATGACCGGCAGGTTATTCTCCATGCGAATCAGGCCCGGTGCAGCGTCAGCAACGCACTTGCCACAAGCGTCACAGGCCACCGAGCAAAGTTGCGTCGCGGCCGCGCCGGCCAGCGGTATGTTGCACTGCACAAACAGGTTCTGTTTGAGCGGCACGAGTTCAAACAGATCCCTGGGACAGGCGGCCACGCAGTCGGGACAGGCCCGGCATTTGTCGGTATCCACCTGTGGCAGGCCGTTGGCGTTCATGTGGATTGCGTCGAACGTGCAGGCGACCTCGCAGTCGCCCAGCCCCAGGCAACCCCAGGCGCAGCCCTTGCCGCCGCCGGATACCACGGCCGCAGCGCGACAGCCTTCGAAGCCGCGGTACTCGGCAATTTGATTGGCCTGTCGAGCGCCGCCGCCGCAGCGCAGCCGCGACACCAGCTTTTCCTGGCGTCCGGCATCGACCTGCAGAAACTCTGCGATGCGTTCGATATCGGCATCCGTGCTGACGGTGCACTGACCGGGATCAACGTCACCGCTGACCAGTTTTTCTGCGAACGGCAGGCAGCCCGGCTGACCGCAGGCGCCGCAGTTCGTGCCCGGCAGCATCTCGTTGGTCGCCTCGATGCGCGGATCCTCGTCGACTTTGAGGAACCGCTGTGCAATCGCCAGAATTGCGCCGAAGAGCAATCCGATTCCCACCATGATGGCCGGCGCTATCAGCAGACTGTTCATTAGTTAAACGGTTCGGCCCGCGCGACCAGTTCCTCCAGACCGGGTTCGTTCGGGTCCAGCGGCTTGCCAGGATGAATACATTTGGCCGGGCAGATTTCGGCGGCCTTCACGAGGTCGGCGTAGGGTCCGGCTTTGGGGTCGCGCAGGATTGCCTGTTTGTTGTCGTTGTAGGCGAACATCATCTTGTTGACGCCCATGCAGTCGTCGCAGGTCGTGCACATGGCGGTGTCCAGCCAGGGTTCGTCGAAACTCAGCGCATCCTCGCTGTCATCTGCACCGTTGGTCTGCGCCTCGTCCTTTGCCTCTGGCTCGGGCGCGGGCGTCGCCGCGGGTTGCGTCGGCAGCTTTGTCGGCGGCGCCGAACCACCGACTATCGATGCCAGATCGCCGCCCATCAGCACATCAACCAGCTGACCCATTACCTTGTCGGCTGCCTCCGAACGCACGCTTTCCAGTTGCTCCTCATGGGTCTTCTGCAGCTGCTCGCGCTCCAGTGCATCCGCTGCGCGCTGTTCCTCGATGACGCGCTCGATCGCTGCTTCGACGTAGAAGTTGTGAATGCCGGCAAGCTCCTGGAGCGTGCGCCAGTAATTGAGTCGGTCGCGGCACGCGAATACCAGCGCCCGCGATACCACCAGTTGCACAAGAACGCCGTTAGCGTCGATGCCCCAGACGCAGGGCAGCTGCCGCTCGGCCGCGTCTTCGTCGAGCGCCAGGTATTCGTCGATTGGCACGAGTTCGGCGGAGTTGACGCCGGCCGGAATGACACGAAAATGCTCGTGCAGCGCCGGCATCAGTAACGCGTAGTCCGCGAACGTGAACGCCAGGCGCATCTCGGTAACGTCGCCGCCGGCGTTACGGTATTCCAGCGTTTCGACGGGCCAGTCGCGGTCCGCCTGCGGATTGCCATCGAAGCTGACACGCTCGGCGCTGCGATCACCGGCCGCGGGGTTGATCAGGATAAACGGATGGGCACGGCTCTCCAGCGCAGCGCTCGCGACGAACCACGCATCGAGCAGTGGTTTCTTGGCCCGGGTTTGCGTGCCCCGGTTGATCAGGTGCAGGCTTGCACGGTTGCTGCCCAGCGCGCAATTGAAGCCTGCCAGAAGATTCTCGTGGCGTGCCGCCGAGGTCTGGGCCACGACAACCTGTCGATGGCCGATGCCGAAGTAAGCCAGTTCGAACCGATACGCGTCGAACGGGCCGTCACCGGATTCTGCGCCGGGGTTGTCGTAGGCGCGTACCCAGCTCAGCACATGCACCGGGCGCCGCGAACCGAGCAGGCGTGAAAACGCCGGCAGACCGTCGGTTGCAAGATAGTCAGCAGATACCAGCGCGACGATGGGCGTTGCCAGCTGGAGTTCCTCGTCGGTAAACGCCTGCCAGTCAAAGTCTGCAAACCAGGAATCGTGGACAGCCGCAACGTAGCCGTCGTCCATTTCGAGGCGGGCGATGCGAACGGCAATGAAGAGGCGTGCGAAACGCGCGGCGTTGTCATCGAACATTTCGCCTGCGGTGCTACACGGGTCGGCGCTCTCAACGATGTCAACCGCCGACTGTTCACTGAAATACGGGTCGCCGATCCGACCGGCGATACGCACGACGGCCGGAGATTCTTCCCACGACTGCAGCGCGTCCAGCGCGCGCTCAATTCGTGCGCGCCGCTCGGCCGACATCTGCACGCTCCCTTTCGAACGTTTCTCGAGCATGCCGGACAGGGCGCCGGTATCGAAGTGACTGGCGCCAGAACCGACGCTGTCCTTGACTTTGCCGGGTGCGCCGGCATCGGCTGACTTGGCGTTTTCCACGTCGAGCAAGGCCGTCAGGCCGCGGCTGCACCGCACTATTTCCTCGCGGTACTGTTCGCGCCTTTGCTCGCGCTGATGACGAATCGTGTGCAACAACAAGTGCAGGGGAACGCTGGGGCTGTAGGCGAGGAACACGCCGCCTTCTGCCAGGAACGCCTGCAGTCTGATGAGGCCGGATTCGAGCTGTTCGCGGCTGGCCGCATTCAGACCGAGGTGTTCCTGCAGCGCATCGGCAGCCGCGCGGAACGTACCCGGTGCGTCGACCGGGTCGCCGTTCGACAGTGAGCGGCGTACATGCCGCTCCAGCCACGCGAGGTTGTCCTTCAGGATGCGGTCCTGGTCCGCATCCGGCGCCATCTCGTTGAGCGACTCCGCGAGGTAGTCGCTCAGCGGCTTCGCGAGCGGGGCGTCCGTCTCGCCAGTCGGTGGCGCAAGGTAAAGCGGGTATTGATAACGGATGCTTGACGCGTCGCGATAGGGATTCAGCAAGGCCGGCAGGATGCCATCCAGGGGTGCGCCAGTCGCCGCGACTGCCGCCGGCTCGCCGTAATGGAAGCGACGGAGTCGATCAACGATGTCGGCAGCGGAGTCGCTGCCGGTCGGATCGGGTTCTGCGCTGTGAGTGTTGTCTGTCACCGAGTTCATTGTGGCGTTCTCTGCCCTGGTCGCTGTGCGATGCTAGATGGCGAAGTGATCGAGGGCCTGGTTCATGCCGGCGAGTTTCTCGTCAGTACTCATGTCGAGACCCTTCGACGTCATCAGGTCGTACCGCGGCGCGTCCGGGTTGTGATAAAGAATGCCCAGCGGCAATACTGCGGCGTTCTCGGCAAGCGCACGGGCGGCCGCGAGGTCCGACGGGTCATGCTCGGCGTGATTCGGGAACATCCGCTTCACCGAATCATCGACCTGCACGCCTTTCTCATGCGTGAGCAGCTGCATACGTGCTGGCTCATCCTGCAGGCCCTTGCCGATCGACTCGACGTACACCGGGCAGCGCTGGATTATTCGCACGAAGCTGGTGCCCTTGTGTTCGTGTGCTTTCTTGATGACCTCGTGCCGGAGCGGCGCGTTCCAGTCGACAATTTGCGCGACAAAAGAAATATTCGTAACGCCGAGCGTAACGGTCAGTGGATTGAGCGGTGGCAGCAATGCGCCTGCCGGGTGCGTGTTGGTTGGCACATTCAACGGCGTGGTGGGCGAGGTCTGCTTCTTGGTCAGCCCGTAAATGCCGTTGTCGAAAACGAGCATCGTGATGTCCATGTTGTAGCGCAGTGCGTAGATCCAGTGCGCAGCGCCAATTGAAAAGCAGTCGCCGTCACCAGTAGCCACCCACACGTCGAGGTCCGGCCGCCGCGATTTGACACCACAGGCAACCGGCAATGCCCGGCCGTGCAGTCCATGAAAGCCGTAGGTCTTCATGTAATGCGGCAGTCGACTGGAACAGCCGATGCCGGATACGGCCACCGTCTTTTCCGGTTTGATTTGAGAATCACGGCACACCCGATGCACGGCCGCCAGGATGCCGTGGTCGCCGCAGCCGGTGCACCAGCGCGGCACTGCGCCGCTGTAATCTTCTAGCGTGAAGTAACGCTCTTTGACCTCGAGAGACCAGTCACCCTTTAAGCCGAACATGTTGCTGCTCCTTCTATCTCTGCGAGGCGCGATTCAATAACTCTGCCGATGGTGCCTGGTTGCAATGGATGCCCGGGAACCAGGGACCAGCAGTCGATATCCATCAGGGTTTGGCTCCTGAGGACCAGCGCGAGCTGTGAATAGCGGCGATTTTCCGCGGTAATCATCGGGGCCTTCGGGTCATCGCTGTAGTTGATCTCGATGGTCATGACTTTCTTGAACCCCGAAAAGATGTCCTTCAGTCCGGGTTCCATTGGCGACATGAATCGAAGGTGTACGGATGACACTTTGTGACCCTCTGCCCGCGCCAGGTCAACCGCTTCTTCGATAGCGCCCAGCGTTGAGCCCCAACCGACAATCAGCAGGTCACCGGTGGGATCACCGTGAATTTCGGGCGGCTTCAGCGTTGCAGCCAGCGTGGTCAATTTGCGGCTGCGCATATTCATGCCTTCCTGGTTCGACTCCGAGTCGTACGCAATCTTGCTGTTGCGATTGTGAGCCAGACCGGTCAGGACGTATTCGCCGCCACGCATTCCGGGAATGGGTCGTTCCGACAGGCCGGTCTTCTCATCCCAGTTGTACGGCGCGACCTCTTTATCCCAGGCCGACTGATCGACCGGCGACGCAAACCAGTCCTCGGTAACGTCAGGGCGCTCGATAGGCTGCACACCGGTCGCCAGGTTGGCGTCGGTCAACACGATGACCGGGGTGCGGAACGACTCGGCCAGTTTGCGGGCCATGATGACGAAGTGGAAGCACTCTGCAATAGTGCTGGCCGCGATGACGATTTTCGGCGAGTCGCCGGGCGCACCGTACAGAGCGGACAAGAGGTCTCCCTGTTCGACCTTGGTCGGCAGACCCGTTGACGGTCCGCCGCGCTGCACATTGACAATGACCAGCGGCACCTCGGCCATTACGGCGAGACCGATCATCTCCGTTTTCAGCGCCATGCCGGGGCCGGACGTAATCGTGCAGGCCGTCTTGCCGGCGTACGACGCGCCAATGGCAAAGCCGATCGCCGCAATCTCGTCCTCGGCCTGGTGCACGAAACCGCCGGTGAGGTGAAAATCGTCGGCAAGGTAGTGTGATGCCGACGTGGCGGGCGTAATCGGATACATGGAAACGAGGTCGATACCCGACGCCATGACACCCAGCCCCACCGCGGTATTACCGTTGATAACGACGGCGGACTTCAGGCGGCCTTCAGCGGTCGCCGGTATTTCGAATTCGTACTCCAGGTTGTCGCGCGCAAACGCGAAGCCGGCGTCGAATAACTGGTGATTGGTGTCGATGACCGCCTGTTTCTTGCGGCGGAATATCTTCGTGATCTCGTCCTTCGCTATGTCAACATCGCGCCGGTAGATTTGGCACATCATGCCGAGTACGAACATGTTCTTGCCCTTGCGAGGGTTGTCCACAATTTTCAGGCATTCGCGCTCGATCGGCAGTTCGTGCACTACGAGACCCCGCTCCTGAAAATCGGCCAGTGCTTCGCTGTATTGCTGCCGGATTTTTTCATCGGGATCTTCGGCCCACATGCTTTCGAGCAGGACGACGGTGCCTTTCTTGTACGCGCCGTTCATGATTCGCGAATACAGAACCTGCTCGTTGAAGGCGACGACCATGTCGGCTTCGTCGCCCATGTTCGTCATGTATTTCGACCCCATGCGAACACGAATGCCGCTGGCGCCCTGGCGCTCGCGCGCCGGGGGCTGAATTTCCGCGGGTATGATTTCAACCGTCCAGACGCCGTTGCCCATCTTGCCGCTGACCAGGCCGAGGATCTGCCCGCATTTTTGCGCGCCCTCGCCGGAGTCGCTGACGATTTCGACGATATGTTGTTTTACGTGCCGAACGCCGTCTTTTGCTGCTTGTGTCATGTCGTCGCTTGCATCCTGTGCGCCGGCCGCTGAAGAGGCGGCGGCTCCGCCTTGTTGTATCGCGCTGATCTTCTCGATCTTGTGGCGAAATTCCTCGATAGCCGACCAGCGAGTTTTACGGGCGACCTCAAGATCATGGGTATGTAACGAGCGGCGCAGATCATAGCCGAGTACGGGCCTGAGCGGGCGCGGCACGGACAGCTTGACCCACCACGTTTTATCTCGTTTAAACAAATACTTGCTGTCGCCAGCGACCTGTGAATCAGACATTTTGAAACCCCGACGTACCTGCTTTGGGTAGGGTGTACCTTTTCCCGCGTGTGGGGGCGTTTATTGCACGGGGTACAGGTCGTGTATATAGGTATAAACACCCGTGACAGGAATGGTTTTTTTGCTGGAAAAGCGGCCGCAGGAAGACCTCGAACGCCGACCCCGCGCCGCGATCCCCGCGCAGGTACTAACATCGAAAAAACGCAGTCGTGAGCATGCCCGGCCGCGTTTACGAACGGCTAGTTATTCTTTGCACCCTCGTCGATCCAGTCGGCGATGAGCTGGATTTCGTCATCGGCAAGCGGGGTGCCCCTGCCGTCAGCCCACGATTCTTCATGGTGTGGCGGCATCCGGATTTCGGGGTCAGTTTTGCCGGCAATCACCCGGTATAGCGTGCTGGAAATACTGCTGCCGGGTACGACAACTGCTCCCAGTGCGGTGCCTTTCATCACGCTCTCGTAGTCGCTAACACTGAAGCCACTGGCGGCGACGCCCTCGCCAGCACTTGTGTGACATTCGATACAGGCGATCTCCAGAATTGGCTGCACGTCCGCGGAGAAACTGACTTCATTGCGGCCACAGCCGGCGATTCCTGCGCTGACCGCGATTGCACTGATACTAACCAGGAATTTTGCGTTCATGAACCACTCTCCTGTAATTGCATTGTGAGTCTGGCATTAACGCAGTTCGATGCCGATAAGTAGTTTCCGTCTATGGCGATACGCCCCCGGCAGGTCGAGCGGCCGGTTTGGGCAAGGCTCAATCGAGCACAATATGGACACGCCGATTACGCTTGCCCTTGTTCTCAATCTTGCTGACGCGCACGTTGCCGATTTCCTGCGTATTGTTCACGTGCGTGCCGCCGCAAGGCTGATAATCGACATCGGCGATGCGGACGGTACGAATATCGCCGGCGCCGCGGGGCGGTTGCACCGACATCGTGCGGACCAGTTCAGGGCGTTCGTCCAGTTCAGTTTCTGTAATTTTGCCGAACTCGATCGGGTGTGCGCCGGCGACGAGTTCGGTTAAGCGAGCGGTAAGATCGTCTTTGTCGATTTGATGCTCGCCGAGATCAAAATCCAGGCGACTTTTTTCCGCACCAACCGATCCACCGGTGACCGGTACCGGAATCAGTGACCCCAACAAATGCATGCAGGTGTGCATGCGCATGTGCTTGTAACGCCGCTCCCAGTCGAGTGACGTGTGCACGGCATCGCCAACTTTCAAACCGTGCGCCTCAATGTCGAGCTGATGCTTTATCTGGCCGGGCGAATCGCTCTTTCGCGTGTCGATGATTTTGAATTGCGTGCCGTCGGGTGCAACGAGAACGCCGGTGTCGCCGGGCTGCCCGCCACCGAGCGGGTAGAAGATGGTCTGGTCGAGTTCGATCCAGTCGTCATCGACGGCCGTGATCGTCGCAGGCAGCGTTTTTTGGTAACTGTCGTCGTAATAAGCTCTACGAACGTCTGACATGTGAATTCCCCTGCATGACCCGCGGCAACGTAAATGGGGTCAGCGTACATTTCTTGTCAATGCGGTCAGAGTGCAACCAAGGGAGAAAAGTACTCTGACCCCATTAATTTTCTTGCTTCGCCACGGGTTTGACAAGGTAGTGCGCCAGGGCTGGTAACAGGAGGAGCGCGCCAAGCATGTTCCACAGGAACATGAATGTCAGCATCAGTCCCATGTCGGCCTGGAATTTAATGGCAGAGAATATCCAGGTACCGACACCGATC
>JBATID010000075.1:0-1965 GCA_049667545.1 Woeseiaceae bacterium | reverse complement strand
GCCTACAACGAGCCGCTCGTTCACCAGGTCGTAACCGCCTACCTCGCGGGTGGCCGCGCCGGCACCAAAGCCCAGAAAAACCGGGCGGCGGTCCGAGGCGGTGGCGCTAAACCCTGGCGGCAGAAGGGAACCGGACGCGCGCGCGCGGGAACGATTCGCAGCCCCATCTGGGTCGGCGGTGGCCGCACTTTTGCTGCCAAGCCGCGCAGCTACGACCAGAAAGTCAACAAGAAGATGTATCGTGCGGCCTTGCGTTCGATGATGTCCGAGCTGGTCCGCCAGGACCGCCTGGTCGTGGTCAATGAGCTCGAGCTGGAGGCACCGAAAACGAAGCTGCTCGCTTCGAAGCTGAAGGGCATGAACCTCGACAGCGTCCTGATCCTGAATGAGGCTTTCGATGAGAAGCTCTTTCTCGCGGCGCGTAACCTCCCCAACGTCGGTATTTGCGACGTCGCGTCGATGGACCCGGTGGTTCTGATTCGATTCGAGAAGGTGCTGGTAACGCTGGCGGCTCTGAAACTGATAGAGGAGCGCCTGTCATGAGCCAGGCACTGCATCAGGAAAGATTAATGACGGTCATCCGCGGCCCGCACCTCTCCGAGAAGTCGCACATGGCTGCTGAAAAGAACCAGGTCGTACTGAAGGTTCGCACCGACGCAACCAAGAAAGAGGTAAAGCAGGCGGTTGAGCTGCTTTTCGAAGTCAAGGTCGAAACGGTTCAGGTCGTCAACGTGAAGGGCAAGACCAAGCGCTTTCAACAGTCCAGGGGTCGACGATCCGACTGGAAGAAGGCGTACGTCAAGTTGGCCGAAGGGAGCTCTGTCGAAGAGTTCTTCGGCGCTGAGTAATTTAGGAGTCCGTTGTGTCACTGCATAAAGCCAAACCAACCTCTGCGGGACGCCGATTCGTCGTCGCCGTCAAGACGCCGGAGTTGCACAAAGGCAAGCCGCATGCGCCGCTTCTTGCGAAGAAGTCGTCAAAGGGTGGGCGTAACAACAATGGCCGCATTACGGTGCGCCATCAGGGCGGTGGTCACAAACAGCACTACCGTATTGTCGATTTCAAGCGTGATAAAGACGGAATCGCCGGTGTCGTGGAACGGCTCGAGTATGACCCGAACCGCAGCGCGCACCTCGCATTGATCAAGTATGCCGACGGCGAGCGTCGCTACATCCTGGCACCCAAGAGTGTGGTGGCCGGTTCACCGGTCGTCAGCGGCGAAGATGCGCCGATCAAGCCCGGCAATGCGCTGCCCATACGGTCGATTCCGGTCGGTACGACCGTGCACAACATTGAAATGAAACCCGGCAAAGGTGGGCAGCTGGTCCGCTCGGCCGGCGCCTCGGCGATGCTGGCCGCACGCGAGGGTGCGTATGCGACCGTCCGCTTGCGTTCTGGCGAAACGCGCAAGGTTCACGTCGACTGTCGTGCGACGGTAGGCGAAGTCGGGCATGGCGAGCACAACCTGAGGAAACTCGGCAAGGCGGGCGCGAGTCGCTGGCGGGGTGTTCGACCGACAGTTCGGGGCGTCGCCATGAACCCGGTGGACCATCCGCACGGCGGCGGCGAGGGCAGAACCTCCGGCGGCCGTCACCCGGTCAGCCCCTGGGGTAAGCCGACAAAGGGCGCCAAGACACGATCCAACAAGCGTACGGACGGAATGATCGTTCGACGACGAAAGCGCAAGTAACAGCAGCTCGAATAAGTGGCTTGCCCGGAAGGGGACAGAGATAGCCGCGACAAAGACTGAGGAATTTATAGATGCCACGCAGTGTAAGAAAAGGCCCGTTTATCGATAACCATCTCGCATAGAAGGTTGCAGAGGCCGCCAAGAAGAATGATCGCCGCCCGATCAAGACCTGGTCGCGTCGTTCTATGGTTCTGCCCGATATGGTCGGGTTGACCATTGCTGTGCATAACGGACGTCAGCACGTGCCGGTTCTGATTTCAGAAAACATGGTCGGT
>JBATID010000074.1:0-1695 GCA_049667545.1 Woeseiaceae bacterium | reverse complement strand
CCCTACAAGCACTGGAAGCTGACCGACGAAGACTGGCGTAACCGCGAGCAGTGGGAAGCGTACGAAAAATACGCGCACGATATGGTGCAATACACGAGCACGAAAAAAGCACCGTGGATACTCGTGGAGGGTAATGACAAGTACCACACGCGCCTGCGTGTGACGAAGACCGTCATCGATCATCTCGAGGAACGGCTCGCAGAGGAAGCGTAGCCCACTCACGCTCAAACCGTTCTGTTACTTTTTCGGTTTTTTAGGTTTCGATTTCCGCGGCGCTGGTTTGCCCTTGGGCTTGCCCTTGAATTTTCCCTTGGGCGCTCCCCTGGGCTTGCCTTTGGGGTTCGGCTTACCTTTGCGTTTACGGGGCGTTTTCGCCTCACCCTGTAATGAAATGTTCATCGGCTGACCGCAAATCCGGACCTTCTTCAGGTCCATAAATACGTCTTTCGGCATGCCGGCGGGCAGATCAACCAGGCTGAATTCCGCCTCGATCTCGATGTGGCCGATATGCTCACCGTCCAGTCCCGATTCGTTGGCGATGGCACCAACAATATTGCCTGGCTTGACGCCGTGCACATGACCGACCTCGATCCGGTAGCGTTCCGCGCCACCCTCAGCCTCTCGCAGCGGCTTCATCCTGGTCTTGCCCGTGTTCTTGTCGGCATCGAGCAGCATTGGCTTGTCGCCAATGGTCATTTTCGCCAGCGCGGCCGCAATCTCGACGGCAGGCACGTCGTGCTCGTGACGGTATTGCTCGACGAGGCCCTGCATGAACCCCAGCTCGCCAATAGCCAGCGTATCCGTGATTTTCTGTTTGAAATCGGCAATGCGTTTGTTGTTGACGATTTCAGTGGTCGGCAACGTCATCTGTTCGATCTTCTGCCGCGTGGCCTTTTCAATCGCTGCCAGCATGCGTCGTTCGCGCGGCGCTACAAACAGGATTGCATCACCGCGCCGCCCTGCGCGTCCCGTGCGACCGATGCGATGAATGTACGCCTCGGTGTCATAGGGGACATCGTAATTAATGACATGGCTGATTCTGTCGACGTCCAAACCACGCGCGGCGACATCGGTCGCAACCAGGATATCCAGTGAGCCTCTTTTCAGGCGCTCAACGGTTTGTTCACGATGATTCTGTGCCATGTCGCCGTTCATGGCGGCGGCAGCATAGCCGCGGGCCTCCAGTTTCTCGGCGAGTTCGGTTGTCGCGGTCTTGGTGCGAACAAACATCAAAATTGCGTCGAAGGGTTCAACCTCGAGTATCCGCGTCAATGCGTCGAGCTTATGGAATCCACTGACCTGCCAGTAACGCTGGCGAATGGTCTCCGCGGTTGCCGTGCGTGCCTTGATCGAAATTTCCTGCGGGTTATGCAGGTGGCGACGTGCTATTCGTTCGACCTGCGGCGGCATCGTTGCGGAGAACAGGGCCATCTGACGTTTGTCCGGCGTCTGTTCCAGTATCCACTCCACTTCGTCAATGAACCCCATCCGCAACATCTCGTCAGCTTCGTCCAGCACCACGGCCCGCAGACCGCCGAGTTTCAAAGTGCCCTTGCGCATGTGGTCCATCAGGCGGCCGGGAGTACCAACGACGACCTGCACGCCGCGTTTGAGTTGCCGAATCTGGCCGCCGTATTCCTGGCCGCCATAAACCGGCAGAACATGAAAGCCTTTGATATGGGCCGCGTAATGTTG
>JBATID010000073.1:0-5562 GCA_049667545.1 Woeseiaceae bacterium | reverse complement strand
CGCCCAGCGCCTGCTGCACGGCGGCGGCGGGCGCGCCACAGCCCTGCCCGGCCTGGTAGGCCAGCGCGACCTCGAGCCGGTTCTCGGCAGGATTGCCCAGTTGTTGCGAGAAATCGTCAGCAACCTGACAACCTAATACCTGCGCCTCGCCGTCGTCTAAGGCTGCAGGTGAGAAACCGTCCGTGTAGTCGCCGAAGTCTGCGTCGTTGACGCCCCGGAACTGGATCGTGAAATAGGTCGTGCCGCAGTTTTCCTCCGGGTAAAAGCCGTAGGGCTTTCCGCAGGTCGTCGAGCCGATCTGGATTACATCCACGCCCACCCCGCGCAGGCCGTTCATGACGGCCTCGCTCGCGGAACACGTACCGCCGCCAGTCAGGACGAATACCCGCGGCAGGTTCAGGGTCGGCAACGGCTGGCCGGCAGCAACAGAGAAACCGAGCGTCTGGTCATGGAACGGCACCGGCGCAATCGATTGCCCGGTCACCGGGTTCGTCGTGGGGTACTTGTCATTGAATTGAACGACCTCGAAAGTCCGGCCGGCGGTCGAGTCCCCGGCGATCATGTAGGCAAGCTGGCTCGCGATATCCAGGAAGCCGCCACCGTTGTAGCGGATATCAAGCACAAGGTCATCGAGCGGCCCATTCGCAATCAGCAGGTTGACTGCATCAATGAGCTCTCCTTCGGCCGGCGCACGGTGGTAGTTGAAGGTCATGTAGCCGACGCGACCCGTATCCGTGACGATAACGTCCGTGTTTTGCACCATCGCGACCGTAATTTGTTGCGACACCATCGTGATCGTGCGCTCCGTGCCGTCGGGATCCCGGATCGTAAACGAATGTGATTCGCCCAGACCTGAAGGAAACAGCCCGGCATTCAGTGCGCCGGGGTCCCCATCAAGCACAGGGACGCCGTCGATTTCCAGAAGCTCGGCGCCGCGCAAAAGGTTTTTCGCAGTGGCCGGCGTATTGGGTTCGGTATAGGCGACAACGATATCGCGCGGCGGGCTCGCGGCAAGTATGGCCCAGTTGGCGCCGTAGCCAGCCGATACGCCGCCCTGCGAGAGCTGACAATACGCTTCCGACTCCTGGGTGAAATGGAACTTGTCTTTCGGCGCGCCGGTCGGCGATGGCGCCGTCGTCTTCAATAGACCGAAGTACTCGAGCGGGTCGTTGTAGAGGCCGGGGTCAAGGTCGTCGATCTCGTCATACCAGAGATAGGTGCGATTGCTCCATGAGCGCAGAAAGTTGTTCTCGTCGAGCACCGTGCCCTGCACATCCGATACGGCCGGGCAGCTGCCGGCAAAAATATTCACACTGTTACCCGGGGTCGCACACCGGAGGGCATAGGTCGACTCATCCAGGAATACGCCCGGCCGCCAATCAGACGTCGGTGGTTCTGGTTGCGGCGTTGGTGAAAATGCGCCGCCACCATCGCTGCAGCCGGCGAGGAGCACTATCAGAAAGAAACCAGTCAGTTTTCGCATATACACACCGTTAGATAAATATTCCTACTGGCTCCAGCGGGTGACTGTCCTCGTCAAACTCCTGCCAGTGCTGCAGCATCGTCCTGCCCGTCACCGGGTGCACGAGGTCGGGCGCGAGTTCGGCCATTGGCCGCAGTACAAAACTGTATTCCAGGATATCGCTACGCGGCACCCTTACGGGAGGCTTGTCGATGATCAGATCATCGTAGAGCAACAAATCAACATCTAGCGGACGCGAGGCCCACTTTTCGCTGCCCCTGACCCGCCCGGAAAGTTCGTGTAACCGCTCGATTTCTTCGCATACCTGCTCAGCCGTTTCTTCTGACCGCAGGCGCGCCACGAGGTTCAGAAAGTCGGCGCCCTTAAATCCGACGGCCGCGCTGCGGTAAACGGCCGACACGTCGACCTCACCGTAGCGTTCCCGGAGCTGGCGGATAGCAAGACCCAGATGCTCTTCCGGCTCGATATTGCTGCCGAGACCGACGTAAATTGTTGCCATTGTGCGCGCCGCCGCTAGTCGTCGGACCACTGGCCCCGTTCAATCAAAATGCCGACGTCCCTGGAGCCGCGAATGGCGCCCGGCTTGTTCACGCGAACTTTCACCCATTGCACGCCGAACTCCTCCCGGATAATGCCGGCGATGCGCTCGGCCAGGGTCTCAACCAGCTGAAAACTGGAGTCGCCAACGAAGCCCTGGATACGCTTCGCCACCGATTTGTAATTGAGCGTATCTTCGACACTGTCGGTGGCTGCCGCTTTGGCGATATCCGCACTCATTTCCAGATCGATGATGACGGTCTGGCGGATCTTGCGCTCCCACTCCCAGATGCCAATGATTGTGTCGACTTTCAGTTCTGTTAGAAATATCTTGTCCATTGTCTGATCAGTTTTCCCTGTCATTGCTTGTGTGCGGCACTTGCAGACTCGCGAGCGACCAGCGCGCCTGTGCCATGATCTCACCCGCTTCGCGGGCCTCTGCCAAACGTAATGCGCCTGCCACCGCGATCATCGCACCATTATCGGTGCAAAACTCCATGCGTGGGTAATACACGGTGCCGGCAAAACGTTCCGCAATCTCTTTGCGGAGCAGCTTGTTCGCGCCGACGCCGCCGGCGACGACGATGCGATCCAGTCCTGCCGCGGTGGCGGCCTTGATCGAGCGGCCAATCAGCGTATCGACCGCAGCGCGCTGGAACGAGGCGGCTATGTCCGCCTTGTTCAGCCCGCCGGCCGCTGTTGCTTGGCGCACTTCCATCATAACGGCCGTCTTCAGTCCGCTGAAGCTGAAATCAAACCCGGGCTTGTGCAGCATTGGTCGCGGGAATTCGAACGCCTGGTCATTACCCTCTTCCGCCAGCGCCGCCAGTGCCGGCCCGCCCGGGTAACCCAGCCCGAGCAATTTCGCCGTCTTGTCGAACGCCTCGCCGACCGCATCGTCCAGCGTTGTGCCAAGCAGCTCGTAATCACCCAGGGTCCGCACATGGATCAGCATCGTGTGGCCGCCGGATACGAGCAGCGCGAGGAAGGGAAATTCCGGTGGCACGTCCTCGAGCATCGGCGCCAGCAAGTGCCCCTCCATGTGGTGCACCGGCACGACCGGGCAGTTCCAGGCCAGCCCCAGGCCGTTGGCCATACCCCCACCGACCATCAGGGCGCCAACCAGCCCGGGTCCCGCCGTATACGCAATAGCGTCAGGCTGCTCGACGTTCGCCTCGCGTAATACGCTCCTGATCAGGGGCAGCAGCATGCGGATATGGTCGCGGGAGGCAATTTCAGGCACGACGCCCCCGTAGACCGCGTGCGCGTCAACCTGGCTATGCAGGGCGTGCGCCAGCAGGCCGGAGCCGCTCCGGTAGAGCGCGACGCCGGTCTCGTCACAACTGGTTTCTATTCCGAGCACGTCCATAAGCGGCGGATAATACCCTTTTTCGGCGATCAAACCCTTTGCAAACCACAAATCCGGGGGTTATTATAGTGAGCTACCTCCGGCCTAGAGCCGGTTTATTTATGTCTGACCGGAATACCTGAACGATGCCAAGTGTTCGTGTAAAAGAGAACGAGTATTTTGATTCTGCCCTGAGGCGTTTCAAACGCGCCTGTGAGAAAGCCGGCATCCTGACCGAGCTTCGTCGTCGTGAGTTCTACGAGAAGCCCACGCAGGAGCGCAAGCGCAAGAAAGCGGCCGCCGTCAAGCGCCACATGAAGAAGATCTCTCGCGAAGACTCAAAGCGCAAGCGCCTCTTCTGATTACACCCGCTCCGCGACCGTGGAGTTGTTGCCATGTCCCTTAAAGGCCAAATTACAGAAGACATGAAGTCCGCCATGAAGGCTGGTGATAAGGACCGGCTGAAAGTGGTGAGACTCATGCTGTCTGCTGTCAAACAGATCGAGATCGACAAGCGTATCGAGATCGACGACGCCGGCGTCCTGGCCGTGTTGGACAAGATGGTCAAACAGCGTCGCGATTCCGTCGAGCAGTTCGAGAAAGGCAACCGCGAGGACCTGGCGAAGATCGAGCGTGACGAAATTGCCATACTCGAGCAGTACCTGCCGGCACAGCTTGCCGCCGAGGAACTCGCGTCATTGATCGACGAGGCTATCAAGGCCTCCGGCGCCGGGAGTATTCGTGACATGGGCAAGGTCATGGGCCAGATCAAGGCAAAAGCCGCCGGCAGGGCCGACATGGGCGCTGTGAGCGCCGCTGTCAAAGAGCGTCTGAACGCCCTGTAAACCCGACTTTTAGGCTATGCTTGGCCGGACCGGACCCTGGAATCCGGGCCCGCAACAGCTCATCAAGACCCGGCATGGTTCGGGCAGCGTTTACTAGCTTATGTCCGGACTGATCCCTCAGGATTTCATCGATGATCTGATCGCAAGAGCAGATATCGTGGAGATTGTCGGCCGGCGCGTGCAATTAAAAAAAGCCGGACGTGAATTCAAAGCCTGCTGCCCGTTTCATGACGAAAAATCGCCGTCTTTCACGGTGAGCCCCGGCAAGGGGTTCTATCACTGCTTCGGCTGCGGTGCGCACGGCACAGCGATCGGCTTTCTCATGGAGTTCGATCACATGAGCTTTGTCGAGGCGATCGAAAGCCTGGCACACACGATGGGCGTCGATGTGCCGCGCAGCGACAGCGATAAGCCGGCACGCCGCTATGATGAACTGTTCTCCCTGATGGACGCGGTTGCCCGGCACTGGCAGGCCGCGCTCAAGGACTCGCCCGCTGCAGTCGAGTACGTCAAACAGCGCGGTATTGATGGGTCAACGGCCAAGCGCTTCGGCATCGGTTATGCACCGGATGGCTGGAGTAACGTACTCGACAAGTTCGGCAAGTCGACCGAGGCCACCGAGCGGCTGCTCGCGACCGGCCTGATCATTCGCAAGGACAACGGCAAGCACTATGACCGCTTCCGCGATCGCATCATGTTCCCGATTCGCGATCAGCGTGGACGGATCATCGGCTTTGGCGGCCGCTCTCTGGGCAACGGGGAGCCGAAATACCTGAATTCGCCCGAGACGGTGCTGTTTCACAAGGGCCGTGAACTCTATGGGCTGTATGAAGCCCGCCAGGCATTGCGCAACATCGAGCAGCTGGTGGTCGTCGAGGGCTATATGGATGCCGTCGCGCTGGCGCGGCATGGCATTGATTTCGCCGTGGCCACCCTCGGTACCGCGACCACGAGCGAGCACCTGAATCGCCTGTTTCGGCTGACCGAAAATGTCTGTTTTGCGTTCGATGGCGATCGCGCCGGCCGGGCCGCAGCCTGGCGTGCACTGGAAAACGCGTTGCCGCAGATTCGCGAGGGCCGGCAAATACGGTTCCTGTTCCTGCCCGACGGTGAAGACCCCGACTCGTTCGTCAATGCCAACGGTGCCGACGCGTTTATCAAGCTCATCGAGGACGGCTCAGCCCTGTCCGAATTCCTGATTGAAGAGCTTGCCAGCCAGGTCGATATGGAAACCGTCGATGGCCGGGCGCGGCTCGCCGAACTGGCCAGGCCGCTGGTGAACCGAATACCGGCCGGCGTGTACCGGGAACTCCTGATCGAGAGCCTGGCCGAGGCGGTCGGTCTGACCG
>JBATID010000072.1:0-1857 GCA_049667545.1 Woeseiaceae bacterium | reverse complement strand
CATCAGGGCAATGCCGATGACGCCGGTGATGAGAACGCCGCGTTTCTCGTTAATGAGTTTTGGTGCGATATTTTGAAACACGTTGGTGGGCGACACGATATTCGCGGCCGTGTTGGTCGAGATCGTCGCGAGAATGATCATCAGCATCGCGACCACGACCCAGAAGTCGCTGTCGATGCGGCCGATCAGGTTGATCGGGTCGGAGATCGTCTCGCCCGTCAGCTCGACCGACGCGGCCGTCAGGATGACGCCGAGGCCCGCGAACAGGAACATCGTCAGTGGCAGGCCGATGATCTGTCCGAGGACCTGGCTGCGCTGCGTTCTCGCATAACGGCTGAAGTCGGGAATGTTCAGCGACAGTGTGGCCCAAAAGCCGACCATCGCCGTTAGACCGGCCATGAAGTAGCCGAAGAAAGGCGCGCCCTCCGGACGCGTCGCCGGCGTGGCCAGCACTTCGCTGAGCGAGACTTTCGGCAGCGCCCAGAACACCAGGCCGATGGCGACGATCAGCAGCAACGGGGCCGCCAGCGCTTCGAGGAGCTTGATCGATTCCGCGCCACGAATGACGACGGCCACGTTCGCTACCCAGAATATAAAGACGCCGAGCACCTCGCCGACACCGCCGAGTGCGGCCCAGCTGTCGAACATGGCGGAGAGCATCAGGTGAATCGCAATGCCGCCGAACAGAGTCTGTACGCCAAACCAGCCGCAGGCGACGAGCGCGCGAATCAGCGATGGCACATTAGAGCCGATGATGCCGAACGAGGCGCGCATCACAACGGGGCAGGGGATGCCGTAACGCGTGCCCGGATAAGCGTTCAGCGTTAGTGGAATCAGCACGACGATATTGGCGATGAGGATGGTCCACAAGGCTTCGGCGACAGACAGCCCGAAATACGCCGTGAGCACACCGCCAAGGGTGTAAGTGGGGACGCAGATGGCCATGCCCACCCACAGTGACGCGACGTTCCAGCGCGTCCAGGTGCGCTGCGCTGCGCGTGTCGGGGCGATGTCCTCGTTATAGCGCGGGCTGTTGGCAATGTCATCGCCAACGTCGAGCTCGACGTGTTCGCCCACGATACGCAGCTTGCTGACCGATAAAGATTCGGACATCGGTTCCCTCCTGAGGGAACGGTCGACGACGCGCTAGTTGTCCGTCAGGGGACCGTAAGTTTCGGGGCGGCGGTCACGGAAGAACTGCCACGTATCTCGGACCTCACGGATCATGTCGAGATCGATCTCGTGGACGAGCAATTCGTCGTCGCCGTAGCTTGCCTGTGCCTCGATCGCGCCGCGCGGGTTGACGATGTAACTCGAGCCGTAAAACTCGCCCATCTGTTTGGCCCAGGGCTCCTCGGTGCCGATGCGATTGATGGCGCCGATGAAAACGCCGTTGGCGGCAGCGGACGCGGGCTGCTCGAGCTCCCACAGGTATTTACTGAGGCCTGCGACCGTGGCCGAGGGGTTCACGATGTACTCAGCGCCGTTCAGCGCGAGTGCGCGCCAGCCTTCCGGAAAGTGCCGGTCATAACAGATGTAAACGCCGAGTTTCAGGAAGGCCGTTTCGAAAACCGGGTAGCCACTGTCGCCGGGTTTGAAGAAAAACTTCTCGAAGAACCCCGGATCGACCTGTGGAATATGCGTTTTTCGGTACTTGCCGAGGTACTTGCCGTCCGCATCGATCACGGCGGCCGTGTTGTAGTAAACGCCGGTCATGTGTTCTTCATAGATCGGGACGACGATGACCATGCCGTGTTTCTTCGCATACTCCTGCATCAGCTTCGTTGTGTAGCCGTCGGGAATCGGCTCCGCCGCGGCGTACCACTTGCGATCCTGGCTCGGGCAAAAATACGGCTG
>JBATID010000071.1:0-3917 GCA_049667545.1 Woeseiaceae bacterium | reverse complement strand
GCACTACCTCGAAGAAGCCGAATCGTTATGCCGGCACATTGCGATCATCGACGAAGGCATCATTATCGAGGATGCCCGCATGAGTGATGTTTTAAGGAAACTCCAACGCGAAGTGTTCGTGCTGAGTCTGGCCGAGGCGCTGGTCGAGGCGCCGGTGCTCAATGGTTTTGTGACGCGGCTGCGCGAGGATTGCGAACTGGAGGTTGAAAAGGGGCCGGACCACGACCTCAATGACCTGTTCGCGGCGCTCAGTGCCCGCGACATCCACGTGGTCAGTCTGCGCAATAAGGCGAACCGCCTGGAAGAGCTGTTCATGCATCTCGTCGATAACAAGCAGCACGGGAAGCCGGCTTGAACATCGCGCTGAACCTGGTTGCGGTCAAGACCATCATCCGCAAGGAACTGGTGCGCGTGCTGCGCATCTGGGTGCAGACCATTGTACCGCCGGCCATTACGATGACGCTGTATTTCATCATCTTCGGGAACCTGATTGGCCGGCGTATCGGTACCATGGATGGCTTCGACTACATGCAGTACATCGCGCCGGGCCTCATCATGATGTCGGTCATTACCAATTCTTACGGCAACGTCGTCTCATCGTTTTTTGGCGCGAAGTTCGGACGTCACCTCGAGGAAATGCTGGTAGCGCCGATGTCGAACGCGGCCATCATCGTTGGACACGTGGCGGGCGGTGTGCTCCGCGGGCTGCTGGTCGGGCTGCTGGTCACGATTATTGCGCTGTTTTTTACGCGACTTGAAGTCGCGCATCCGCTGGTCACGGTCTCGATTGTGCTGCTCTCATCGATCGTATTTTCCCTGGCGGGCTTCATTAACGCCGTTCTGGCAAAGAAGTTCGATGATATTTCGATAGTGCCCACATTCGTGCTGACACCGCTGACCTACCTGGGCGGTGTGTTTTACTCGATCTCCCTGTTGCCGGAATTCTGGCAAAACGTCTCCAAAGCGAACCCGATCCTCTACATGGTCAATGCGTTTCGTTACGGCATCCTTGGTGTGTCCGATATCGGTATCGCGCACGCTTACGTGATACTGCTCGTGTTTGTTGTCGCGTTGTTCTCTGCGTGCATGTTCATGATGCAGCGCGGCATCGGCATTCGCGAATAACAATGTGCGGCCGCTTCGCTTTTTATTCACCGGCTGAGGCAACGGCAGCACTATTCGGCGTGCACGACGCTCCCGCGGTAGAGCCGCGCTACAACATCGCACCGACGCAGTATCTTGCGGCTATCCGCGAGACGGAAGACCATGCCCGGGAACTCGTGATGCTGCGCTGGGGCCTCGTGCCGTTCTGGGCGAAGGACCCCTCCATTGGCAATCGCATGATCAATGCGCGCGCGGAGACCGTTGCGGAGAAACCATCCTACCGCGCTGCCTACCGACATCGTCGTTGCCTGGTTCTGGCCGACGGTTTTTACGAATGGCGACGGCAGGATGACGGCAAGACGCCGTATTACATTTCACTGGCAAGCGGTGCGCCATTTGCGCTGGCCGCGCTGTGGGAGCACTGGCAAGACAAGGAGAGCGACGCCACCTTGCAAACGACAACGCTGCTCACGACCCCGGCCGACAATTTCATGGCGCCGCTGCACCATCGGATGCCCGTCATACTGCAGCCGGATACCGCTGACGAATGGCTGGCCGGTGGAAGTGGTTTGCTGGACAACATCGCCGCAAAAATTCCGCCGCTGCAGGCCTGGCCGGTCGACAAGCGCGTGAATAACGCGCGCAACGAAGGCGCAGATCTAATCGACGTTGGCGGGGATATCGTCCGCTGACAGGTGCGGCATCATCGAGACAATCAGCGTACCCGGGCCACCATGCACGCCGAGCGCAGTGCCGATGCTGGTCAGAGTGAGTCGCTGGATGCCTGGCAGGCGCTGCCGAATAGCGGCCTCGAGCACCCGCGCATCTTCAATGCACACGGCATGCCCAATCGCCAGGTCAATCCGCCCGCTTGCCGGTGCGCGCCGCGCAACGAAGCGTGCGAAGCGGCTCGCCGGCATGCTGCGTCCGAACAGGAAGCCGCATAAAGCAATCCGTCCGTCGGGTTTGGTGCAGATAATCGGCGTGAGTCTCAGCAGGTCTGCGATCGTCCTGACCCAGCCGGGCAGCCGGCCGCCGCGCACTGCGTAGCGCAGGTCATTGAGCAGTGCGTACGTTCTTGTGAATGGCAGCTGTTTTTCAATCGCCGCGATCGTTGCGGTTACGCTGTGACCAGCGGCGGCGCATTCCGCCGCCAAGACCACGAGTTGTCCCTGCCCCATCGAGGCATTCAGGCAATCGATCACGTGAATCTTGCCGGGCGCATCGGTCCGCGCAGCGGCTGAACGTGCGGCTTCGTAAGTGCCGCTAACGCGACCCGTCAGGTTGATCGACAGAACGTCTCGAAAGTGACTGGCGAGAAACTGAAACTGACGCCGAAAATCCCCCGGCGCCGGCTGTGATGTGGTCGGGTGATTGGGATTCGTCCTGAGCTCGTCATAAAACTCGTCAGTGGTGATGCTGACCTTGTCGAGGTAGCCACGATCGCCGAACTGGATCCGGCAAGGCACCATGTGGATGTCGAGTCGCTCCAGGTCGGTGTCGGCAATGTCAGCGGCCGAATCGGTGATTACAGCGAATCGGCGTGAGTGGTCGTGCGTGCTGTGCTGCTGGCGGTGCATATCATCGGCTTTTTCTGCGCTAAGTGCACCGAAGCGCCGGGCGACGTCAAATACAGCGTCGGGGTCGTCGACATGGATATGGATCTTTGCCTTGCGCTTGGTGCCTGCCAGCACCAGCGAGTCGCCGAGTTCGACTAATGCCTCGCGCAGCTTGCGGCGATCGATATCTGCAGCGGTGACCATGCACTCGGTGCAGAAGCGAAACTGCGAGTCATTGTCCGCTTCGGCAAAGGCCACAACCGGTTCGATGTGCCGCAGCACGGCCGCGTCAGGCGCGTGCGCCATGCTGCCGTCGCGCAGGTAGCCAGACATTCCGGCGACGAGCTCGGCGAAACCTTTTGCGCCTGCATCGACGACTCCGGCTTTGCGCAGGACCTCGAGCTGGGTTGGAGTGTCGGCAAGCGCTTGCTCGACGCTGCCCATTGCTGCCGTCATGACCGCGGGAAAATCGCTGTCACGGCCGTCAGAGACCTGCTGCGTCAGGCTGCTGGCGAAGGCCGCGATCACTGACAGAACCGTACCCTCGCGAGGGTTTGACAGTGCGTCATGCGCGTACTCGCTGCCCTTCGTAACCGCCTTGGCGAAGGTGTAGGGCGTGAACCGTGTGATGTCTGCGGCATCGTCGCTCATGCCCTGGAAGAACTGCGCAACGATCGCGCCGGAGTTACCCCGGGCACTGTCGAGCAGCGTATCGGCAAGGGCGGCCAGCAGCGTGCCGAGATGCTTGTCGTCGTCGCGGGTGAGCAGACCGAGTGCGGCGCCCAGCGTCAGGCTGAGATTGGTGCCGGTGTCGCTGTCCGCCACCGGGAAGACGTTGATGCGATTCAGCAGATCCTGTTCACCAATAACGCGGTAGATACCCGATCTGAGCGCGTTGGCAAAGATCTCACCATCCACATGTTTGCCAGCTGGATCTGCCAAGCGTCTGCGTCCTCAGTCGCGCGGCAACAGGAAGGTGGTGCCACGATATTCGAGAACAACGCCGTCCGGTGTAATTTCGTCAACCGTCGGTCCTTCGCTCAGTTGCGATTTCTCGCGTTGTTTGGACATGTTGATAAAGACGAAGCGGTCTTGCGGAACCTCGCTGTAAACGTGGATATCGAGGTGCAATTCGGGAAGCGTGATGCTGCCTTTGGCCTGCAACTCATAGATCGTTGGCAACCCGGCCGCCGGTTGTGCCGGCGGGTTGCTGGCAGGCATGGTGGCATACACGTTGGCGCCGGAATCGGGTGC
>JBATID010000070.1:0-39114 GCA_049667545.1 Woeseiaceae bacterium | reverse complement strand
GGCGGTCGGTTCTTCAAAAGCCGCCATCGTCAAAGACCTTGATGGCAATACGATGGCGCGGACCGAATTGAAAATCCGCTTGTCGAACCGCCAGCAGCTGCACGTGAGAAAAGGTCTGCCGGCGCTGTTGCAGCTGGACTTCGACCTGGGCGCATCTCACACCGTCGATATCCTTCCGACGCCTGCCGAAGCGATTTCCGAGCAGTTCATTCTTGCAGAGGTTGCACCCGTAGATGAAAAAGAAATACGTGTTCGCGGTCCGCTTGTCGAAGTCAGCCTGGATGCAATGACCTACACCGTTGCACTGCGCCCGTTCCATGACCGGGCCGGCGATTTCGGTCGTGTCAAAGTGCATGTCACCGACGACACCGAATTTGAAATTGACGAGATCGTGTATGTCGGCGCAGATGGACTGCGAGCGCTGGACGCCGCCGGATCGGGCACCCCGACCGTGGCTAAAGGCACATTGGATGTTGCAGAACGCAGGTTCACGGCCGATATCGTTCTCGCCGGCTCAAGTGTTCCCGGTATCGACCGCGATGCAGTGGTCGGCAATGTGATAAAGCGTGACGGCAACTACCTGACGGTACGTGGCGCGACGATAGTGCCAGCCGACCGTCGCACGCATTTCCACGATGATGTCGTTGTCGAAATCGGCCCGGATACGAAGGTATTCAAAGACGGCTACCGCGCAACCGATCTGGGCATCGACGCAATCTCGATCGGCCAGCGCGTGACAATTCGCGGCAGCCAGCCGACGCCAACGACAGATGCGCTGGCGCCGCGGATACTGTTTGACGCGACGCAGGGCTCGGTGCGCATGCACGTGACTCGGCTGTCGGGCATCGTCAATTCCGTTGTGCCGGGCCAGACCGACATCACGTTGTATGCGATTGACCGTCGCCGCTCGGAGATTTTTGACTTCAGCGGTACCGGCGTCTTCCCCGACGACGACGCGGATCCGGACAACTACGAAATTGGTACGGGTAACCTGACACTCGCAAATTTCGCCACCGGCAAACCCGTCGTCGCTCGCGGTTTCCCAACAGCGTTTGGCGCAGCGCCACCCGACTTCACCGGCCGTACGGTCATCGACTACACCGACGTTCGAAGCGGGCTGGGTGTTGGCTGGGGTGCACAAGGAACGGCGGACCCGTTCACCAGCATCACTGCAGAAGGCCTGGTCCTGTTCAACCAGAACCCGGACATCGACCAGCGGCATTACATCAAGCAGGGTCCGGTCCTGATTGATCTCACGGCGCTCGATTCCGATACAACCATTGTGCCGCGTGAGAGTGATCGGCTGGCGTTCTACATCAAATCCGCTGACAGCATTCGCATGTATTCGGACTTCGGTGATTTCGCCAACGATCTCGGTACGAGCCTCACGGGCGGCGACAGGGCCCGCTCGATGCACGCTCGCGGCAAGTATGACGTCGACAACAACGTATTCACGGCCTACAAGATCGGCGTCTATTTATTGGAGCCCTGATAACCGGATAAGGCCCCTCCCCGCATGCCTTATCCACTGGCTCATCGTCGCCGCCGCAAGGCGGCGGCTTTTTTTTACCAGCTTATTTCTTACCAGGTTAAGGGCGCAATCGGACCGTCCGTGCGCCAGCCCTTCTGTGCCGAAAGTTCCTGCAGCTCAGCGACACGATCACCAGAGCGCGGGTGGGTCGACAGGTAGTTACCTATATCGATGAACTTCCTGTCCCCGCTGTCCCAGCGCTGGAACAGCCGCCAGGCTTCATTGACATGGCCATATTCGGCGTACACGACGGCCAGCCCGAATTCATCGGCGCGTGATTCCTGTTTGCGGCTGAATCCGCGCAGCGTGATGTCGGCAACGTTGATACCAATGCCGGAAACGTCGCCCCCGGTAATTGCTGTAAAAAACAGCGAGATCACAAGACCGCGGCCCAATGCGCGCAGATGATCACGGTTCTTGAAATGCCCGAGCTCGTGCCCAAGCACGAACGCCAGTTCATTCTCGGACTCGACGTCATCAAGCAAACCCTGTGTAACGACAATCAGGCCGCCTGGCAGCGCCATCGCGTTAGCAACGTCCGAGTCTTCAATTTCGACGCGAAACGCATAGGGCGTGTCGGCCCAATGCGCGGTGAGTCGATCCAGCAACAGCTGCGTCGCGTAAAGCCTGTCATCGGAGGGTGAAATTGTGATCAGGTCCTCGGGCAGCCAGTCGGCAAACAGCTTCGTCTCGCGATCGGCCGGCACGAAATACAGCGCCAACTCGATAATGAAAATCAATGCCAGGGCAATGATCGCAAAGATCGCGGTCAGGCCAACTATCAGGGTACTCGCCTCGACCAGTGGATGAACGTCGCTGACGTTAATGCCTTCCCGTACCTTCTTTGGAACATACCGCACGAATTGCTTATCCGAAACGGCTGGAGAACTTCACGGCCGTACCGAAAGCCAGCATCTCAACACCCGCCGTGCCCTTGCCGTCCCTGCCGGCATTCGCGAGACGCGAAGTTTCAAGGCGGACATTAAAAATGGCATCAAAGCCCTGTGCACGCGCCGCCTCTGACATGCGTAGCAACGCCTCCCGGCGTGCCCGTTCAAGCAGCGGCTCGTAGGTCTTGATGCGACCGCCCACCAGGCCGCGCAGTCCGGCGATAACGCGCTTGAAGTAGTCGAGCGAAATAACGATGCTGCCCGTCACCATATCGGACGACGTGACTTTCCAGTCGTCGGGCATCGTGTCAAACGAGACGACCGGAAACCCGTGCATAGCTTTCTCACGTTCTTGCAAGCGGCGAAAATGGTTGCGCTCAATCATATTTCCAATGAAATACGTCACCACCAGCAGCAGCAACGGCAGCCCGAAATTGACGAACAGATTCAGCTTCTCAAAAGTGGCGTCCATGATCAGGTAACCCGCACCGCCGTGCCGTATGCAAACAGCTCGGCGGCACCCTGCGATATTGAGCTGGTGGCAAAGCGCACGTTGACCACTGCGTTGGCTCCCATCGACGCGGCCTGCTCTATCATCCGGTCGGTTGCCTCGGCGCGCGAGTCCTGCAGCAACTCGGTATAGCCCTTGAGTTCGCCACCAACAATGTTCTTCAGTCCTGCCATTATGTCCCGCCCGACATGCTTGGCGCGAACCGTGTTACCGCTGACTAAGCCGTAAAACTCAACGACGGTCTTGCCCGGTATGCTCTCCGTGTTGCTGATGACGATTGAATGGGTGCTACTGACATTCATGAAATCACTCCCGCTAAAATTGTGGTGGCTCTGCGGCGTATGGTATCACTGCCGGCCATTGCCTTTCGTATACACTGGCGCGTCAGACAGAGGCTCAAGACAAAAGGAAGCTCCGTTTGGAACCTGGTTCAATCAGTACCTGGCTGCTCGTCGTCGTGCTATCGGCAATAACGCTGGGCGCTTTGGTAAAGGGCATGACCGGGCTCGGTCTGCCCCTGATCGCGGTGCCGGCAATCGCGTCCTTCACTTCAGTGGAAGAAGCCGTCGTTCTCATGATCCTGCCGGTACTCGGTTCCAACCTCTGGCTGGTCGGCAGTCACCGCAGATTTGCCCCGCTGCTGGCCGCGCACTGGCCATTTATACTGGCCGGGTTTGTCGGCGGTATTATCGGTACTTTTTTGCTGGTGGCTGTTGACGATCGATGGCTGAAACTCATCCTCGCGGCGTGGCTGGCGCTGTATTTGCTGCAGCTTGTCCTGGGCGACGCATTGAGCTTTGTATTCAGGGCAAAAGGCGCCGCGTCTGCCCTGGTCGGACTGGTCGCAGGCACGATACAAGGTGCCAGCGGGGTGTCGGCACATATCGTCGGGCCCTATTTCCACGGTCGCCAGGTTGATCCCGCGGCTTACGCCTTTCTGATTGCGGCTGCTTTCCTGACATCCGGCAGCGCACAGTTACTCACAGCTTTCAGCAACCAGCTCTACGACGCGGAGCGCCTGACGTTGAGCATGCTCGCGCTGATACCGACCCTGATCTTCACGCAAATCGGCATCCGCTGCGCCGGGATGATCTCAGCCGCTGTTTTTCGGAAAATTATCCTCGTGCTTTTCATCCTGATGGAAATCAAACTGATCGCCGATGTCGTCTGAGGATGCCGTCAGGCAGGGCCCTGCGGCAGGCGGCGCGGCGGGGCAAAACGGCCGCGCACCCCCACCGGGCAGAATATGGTCAAAAAGTCGCCAAAACCGGCCAGACGGGTCGAAACCGAGTATTGGCGCCGTTTTCAGGCGATCTGGCGCCGCCTGCCGGCGCCGTATACCGTTGAAAAAGGACGATAATTTCTTTGACTTGGCGCTTTCTGGCGATATACTGCGGCCAGCTAGAACGATCGGCTGATATTTGTGTTTTCCATTTCGAAGTTCCTTAGTAGTACTCCGTCCTGTTTCTCATAAGTACCTGCGTCAATCTTGCGACCGGCCGTCTTTATTGATGGCCAACATTACTTTTGTTTAATTAGGAAATTATTATGGCTACTACCACCGGAACCGTTAAATGGTTTAACGAAGCGAAAGGCTTCGGTTTCATCGAGCAGGAATCAGGACCTGACGTATTTGCTCATTTCAGCAACATCGTCGGTGATGGATTCAAGACGCTGGCCGAAGGCCAGAAGGTCGAGTTCACAGTAACGCAGGGTCAGAAAGGCCCGCAGGCTGAGAACATCACCGCAGTCTAAGCGCTCTACGGTTTAGATGATAGGAGGGCGAGACCTTACGGGTCTCGCCCTTTTTATTTGTCGCAAAGATTGCTCTAAACAGCCCGTTCGAACTGTGCGGGTTCCTGTTTAGCCAGGTGCTCGTAGGTCTGCCAACGGCGACTAACTGTTTCCTGTGCCATCTGCATCATGCGCTCGGCTTCTTCAGGATTGGTCTTGGTCAGTACTTTGTAGCGATTCTCGTTGTACGCGTACTCGCGCAAGGGGATCGTCGGCGCAATCGAATCCAGTACAAAAGGTCTCAGACCGGCAGCGCGGAGCGCCGGGTTGTATCGGATCAACGGCCAGTAGCCACTGGCAACGGCAAGCTGCTGCTGCCGCAGTCCATTGGCAAGATCGTAACCGTGCGCGATGCAGTGACTGTAAGCCAGAATCAACGACGGGCCGTTGTATTCTTCCGCCTCACGCATGGCGAGCAGCGTCTGCTGCGGATTGGCTCCCATTGCGACCTGTGCGACGTAAACGTTGCCGCCTGATATCGCCTGCAACGCGAGATCTTTTTTACCGATACGCTTGCCGGCCGCTGCAAATTTCGCAGACGCGCCGAGCGGCGTTGCCTTGGACATTTGGCCGCCAGTATTCGAATAAACCTCGGTATCCATCACCAGGATATTGACGTTTCGTCCGCCGGCAAGCACATGATCCAGACCGCCCGAGCCGATGTCATAGGCCCAGCCGTCACCACCGACCAGCCAGATGCTGCGGCGAATCAGGTGATCGATGATCGACAGCAATGCTTCAGCTTTTTCGCTCTTGCGTTCTCGCGTGACCTGTTGCAACCGCTCTTTGAGACTCGCCACCCGTTTACGCTGTGCTCTTATCTCACTGCCGACGCGCTGCCCACCGTGTACCAGCTTTTCTGCGAGTTCCGGGCCGATATCCTCTGCGAGTTCCGTCACCATCTGTTTGGCGATGGACATATGATGATCAGCCGCGATGCGCATGCCAAGACCAAACTCGGCATTATCCTCAAACAAGGAGTTCGACCAGGCCGGACCGCTACCTTCGGCATTTTTTGCCCATGGCGTTGTTGGCAGGTTACCGCCATAAATTGAGGAACAGCCGGTCGCGTTAGCAACCAGCAAGCGCGGCCCGAACAGCTGCGACAGCAGCTTGACGTAAGGCGTCTCGCCGCAGCCGGCGCAAGCGCCCGCGAACTCGAACAACGGCTGCAGGAACTGGGCACCGCGCACCGACGAAAACTCGACGGTCGCACGATCGTTGAATGCCAGGGTTTCGAAGAAATCAATGTTAGACAAGCTATCTTCCAGAATCGGCTTCTTGTCTGTCATGTTGATCGCGCGTATCTCCGGATCATCAGGACTCTTCACCGGGCAGGCGTCGACGCACAGCGTACAGCCTGTGCAATCCTCAACGTAAACCTGCAGGGAATAGCGCGTTTCAGGAAAACCGCGTGCGCTGATTGGCGCTGAGGGAAAGCTCTCGGGTGCATCTGCAAGCGAACTCTCATGGTAGAACTTGGCGCGAATAACACTGTGGGGGCACACGAATGCGCAATTGCCACATTGAATGCACAGGTCGGGCTCCCACTTCGGCACTCGATTGGAGACGTTACCTTTCTCAAACTGCGAGGTCGCACTCGGATAAGTGCCATCGATCGGCATTGCGCTAACGGGCAGGTCGTCGCCATGCCCTCGCATCATCTGCGCTGTCACTTCGCGCACGAATTGCGGGGCGCTCGCCGGCACCACGTCATCCAGAGGTCGTGAGCTGCTCGCTTCTTTCGGAATCGTCACTTCATAGAGGTGGTCGAGCGCCGCATCGACGGCAGCGAAGTTCTGATCAACGACATGCTGGCCTTTGGATTTATAGCTCTTCTCGATGGCATTCTTGATCTGCTGGATAGCTTCATCCCGCGGCAAGACGCCCGACAACGCGAAAAAACACGCCTGCATGATCGTATTGATGCGCTTGCCCATACCCGCGTCACGCGCAACGCTGTTGGCGTCGATAACGTGCAGGCTGATGTTGCGATCGATAATTGCCTGCTGCACGGGCCCTGGCAAATGTTCCCAGACATCGTCCGGGCCATAAGGACTATCCAGCAGAAAGACGGCGCCGTCCGCCGCATCCTTGAGTATCTCGATGCGATTAACCTGGTCGAACTGGTGGCAGGCAATAAAGTTGGCCGACTGGATCAGGTAGGGCGCGTGAATCGGCTCCGGCCCGAAGCGCAGGTGCGACACGGTTCTTGAACCGGACTTCTTCGAGTCATAAACGAAATAGCCCTGGCAGTGCAGATCGGTATTCTCACCGATGATCTTGATGCTGTTCTTGTTGGCACCAACGGTACCGTCGGCACCCAGACCGAAGAACAGGGCCCGTGTGGATTTGGGGTTCTCTATCTGGAACGACGGATCGTAATCAAGGCTCGTAAAAGTGACATCGTCATTGATGCCCACTGTGAAGTGGTTCTTTGGCCGATCCTTCAGGAGTTCGTCGTACACGGCGCGCACCATCGCCGGCGTAAACTCCTTGGACGACAACCCGTAGCGGCCACCGATCACTCTTGGCATCGCCGCACGAGTGCCCTCGCCGACCGCCTCGGCCAGGACCGTAACGACGTCCTGGTAAAGCGGTTCGCCACTGGCGCCAATTTCCTTGGTGCGATCCAGCACGGCAATACTCTTTACTGTCGCCGGTATTGCCGCCAGCAGGTGTTTGCTCGAAAACGGCCTGTACAGGCGAACATTGATCATGCCGACGCCCTTCTCGGGCAACGCATCAATGGTCTGCATGACAGTCTCGGCGCCGGATCCCATGAGTACAATGACCCGCTCGGCCTTCGGATCGCCGTAATAGTCAAACAGGTTGTAGCGCCGGTTGGTTAGCTCGAAAAAACGGTCCATCGTTTTTTGCACAATTCCGGGCGTTGCATCATAGAAGCGATTGACGCTCTCGCGGCCCTGGAAATACACGTCAGGATTTTGGGCCGTGCCACGAATGAACGGGTTATCCGGGTTCAGCGCGCGTTTGCGATGCGCATACACGAGAGTGTCGTCCACCATCGCGCGTATCTCGTCGGTGCTCACAAGATCGATCTTGCTCACTTCATGCGACGTGCGAAACCCGTCGAAAAAATGAATGAACGGCACACGTGCTTCGAGAGTCGCTGCATGACTGATCAACGCGAGATCCTGTGCCGCCTGCACGGAGGACGCCGCAAGCAGACCGAAGCCCGTCGTGCGCGCCGCCATGACGTCCTGATGGTCGCCGAAAATCGACAATGCCTGGGCCGCCAGAGAACGTGACGCAACGTGAAAAACGGCCGCCGTCAGCTCGCCGGCAATCTTGTACATGTTGGGCAGCATCAGCATCAGGCCCTGCGATGCCGTAAACGTCGTGGTCAGCGCACCCGTCTGCAATGCGCCGTGGGCAGTGCCGGCGGCGCCGCCCTCGCTCTGCATTTCAATGATGTCCGGCACGCGACCCCAGATATTTTCTTTGCGCGCTGCAGACCAGACGTCTGCCTGTTCCGCCATCGGCGAGGACGGTGTGATCGGATAGATAGAACAAATCTCGCTCACCGCATAAGCGACTCGCGCTACCGCTTCGTTACCTTCAAGCGCTCTCTTTTCGCTCATGCCGATATTTCCTCCGCGTCAGGTTCATCGATCATCTCGATCGCGTGACACGGACATTGCTCGAAGCAGACGGCACAACCGGTGCATTTGTCAAAGTCAAACTTGTATCGCTTACCCGGGCCCAGTTTGATAATTGCGTCCTGCGGGCAAGCGCCGTAACAGCCGTCGCATTCGAAGCAGTTGCCACAGGACAGGCAGCGCCCCGCCTCGAACCGTGCTTCGGGCTCCGTCAGGTTCTGCATGATCTCCTCGAACCCCTCACCACGCTGTTCGAGCGGGATGCGATCCTGCTCCTTTTTTGGCGCATGCGTTCGATACCAGAGATGCAGACGTTCGTGGCCAATGATCTCGTGCCGCGGCCCACGCGTGTAAACGTCGTTCTTGAGGAACGCATCGATGTGCCGTGCAGCGTGTTTGCCGTGCCCGACGGCGATCGTTACCGACCGATCGCTGGGAACCATATCGCCTCCGGCGAAAATACCCGCATGACCGGTCATCATATTGGCATCGACGACCACGGTGTGATCCCGCTGAAACTCGAGACCCGGTACCTTTTCCAGGAACCCCGTGTCCGTGTCCTGGCCGACAGCGAGAATTAACGAGTCTGCCTCAAGTTCCTCAATCTCACCGGTCGGTTGCGGTCGGCCGTTCTCGTCGAGTTCCATGACCTCGACCTTGAACGTTGACTTGTCGATCTCCTTGATCGTCCGCAGCCAGTTGATCTTGACGCCCTCTTCGATGGCCTCGTCGGCTTCAAAATCGTGCGCCGGCATGCTGCTGCGGTCCCGGCGGTAGATAATCATCGGCTCGGCGCCCAGCCGCTTTGCTGTGCGCGCCGCATCCATCGCCGTATTGCCGCCACCATAGATGGCGACACGCCTGCCCAGCTTCGGCGGTTCACCTGCATTCGCCTTGCTCAGGAAAGTAACCGCATCGAGCATCTTGCCGGCATCCCTGGTCGGTATTTCGATCTTCTTGCTGATGTGCGCACCGACCGCGACGAACACGGCGTCAAATCCGCCCTGCTCTTTCTCGGCCAGCACGTCATCAACACGGTGATTGAGCGTGATCTTCACGCCGAGGTTTTCGATACGCCGAATCTCCGCCTGCAGTTCGCCGCGCGGCATACGATAGGCCGGAATTCCGAAATGAATCATGCCGCCGGCAAGTGGGCCAGCTTCTCGAATCTCGACCTCGTGGCCCATTCGTACGAGATGATAGGCAGCAGACAGTCCGCTCGGTCCGGCACCAACGATCAGGATCTTTTTGCCGCTGCTGACCTTCGGCTTGGCAAACTGCCAGTCTTTTTCAAGTGCCAGGTCGCCAAGAAAACGCTCGACCGCGTGAATGCTGACCGAACTATCGGTGAAAGCCCTGTTGCAGACATCCTCGCAGGGGTGGTAGCAGACCCGGCCCTGGATTGATGGCAGCGGGGTGTTATCGACGAGTTCTCGCCAGGCGGCCTCGTAATCACCGGCCTGGGCGAACGCCAGCCAGGCCTGGATATTTTCGCCGGCCGGGCACGCGTCATTGCAGGGTGGAAGGAAATCGACATAGTCAGGCCGCTGCGTGCGCAGCGCCCCTGTACCTCGGCCGTGGCGCGTCAGGTCTGCGCGCTGTGTCAGATCTTTAGTATTCATAATTGGCTGCAATAGTAAGTTCGGTGCATCGTAGTCGAATCAGGGGTATTACTGATACCGGTGCGCCCGCAGTAGATTTACGTATCGTCCGCGGGCGGATCGCTCATTAGAGTCCCATAATGAAGACCATTATAGAGCCCTTCCGTATCAAGATGGTCGAGCCGATCAAGCTGACCACGCGCGCCGAGCGCGCCGAGCTGATTCGAGACGCCCATTACAACCCCTTCTTGCTGAAAGCCGAAGACGTCATTATTGACCTGCTGACGGATTCGGGCACCAGCGCGATGTCGGCCGATGCATGGGGTGCGCTCATGCGGGGCGATGAATCCTATGCCGGTGCTCGCAGCTGGTTTCATTTTCGCGATACGGTCAAGGATATCTTCGGCTTCGAGCAGGTGATCCCCACCCACCAGGGACGTGCAGCGGAGCATATTCTCTTCAGCGTGTTGCTTGAATCTGGCTCGATCGTGCCAAACAACACACATTTCGACACGACGAGGGCGAACATTGAATTCGTCGGCGGCAAGCCGGTGGATCTGCCCTGCGCGGAGGCGGCGGATCTCGACTCTGAATATCCGTTCAAGGGCAACATGGATATCGAAGCACTGCAGGCACTGGTTGCTGCCGAGGGGCCAGAGCACATCCCGGTTATCATGGTGACCATCACCAACAACTCCGGCGGTGGCCAGCCAGTTTCGATGGCCAATATTCGCGACATAAGCCGCGTCGCCAGGTCGGCCGGTATTCCTTTCTATATAGACGCCTGTCGCTTCGCTGAAAATGCCAACTTCATCAAGCGCCGCGAACCAGGATTTGAGAACACGGCTGTCATTGACATCGCACGCGAGATTTTCAGCTACGCGGATGGCTGCACCATGTCGGCGAAAAAGGATGCTTTCGGTAACATTGGTGGCTTCCTGTGTACCAACGATGCGGCCCTGGCCCACAAAGAGCGCAACATACTGATACTGACCGAGGGATTTCCGACCTACGGCGGGCTGGCAGGCCGCGACCTCGAAGCGATTGCTGTCGGGCTGCGCGAGATCCTCGATGAGAACTACCTCGACTACCGGCTGCTGTCGACACAGTACGTTGTGGATCACCTGCGCAAGGCGCGGATTCCGGTAATGGCGCCGGCCGGCGGTCACGCGGTTTATATCGATGCGCGCAGATTCCTGCCGCACATCACGCCACTGCAGTATCCCGGGCAAGCGTTGGCCGTGGAGCTGTATCTCGAGGCCGGTATCCGCTCGGTAGAAATCGGCACCGTTATGTTCGGACTCGATCCGCACACCGGCGTGGAAAAACCCGCGAGCCAGGATCTGCTGCGGCTCGCCATACCGCGCCGCGTCTACACGCAAAGCCACATGGATTATGTTCTTGAGGCTATCGGCCAGGTCTGGGACAGGCGTAATGACATCGTCGGCCTGAAGATCCTGGAAGCCCCGCAGTTCCTGCGCCATTTCACCGCGCACTTCGCCCGGTTACCCACCAGACAGACGCAGTACCCAGGTTATTTATAGGAATCAGAAACTTGGGACTCATTTATTGGGCATTTTCGGCCATTCTTTAGACTTATGTCACATTTTTCTTTCCGGGCAAGCGTTACTGTTATAGGGCTTTTTGACCACACCGTGACTAACGCGGAGAGTCCAATGATCGCACCATCACTACCGATCGACGAAACGCAGCGCCTGATGAGCCTGCATTCGCTGCACATCCTGGACACGCCCAATGAAAATCGTTACGACCGGATCACCCGCATGGCGAGGCGCTTGTTTGACGTGGACATCTGCCTTATCAGCCTCGTTGATACGAATCGGCAGTGGTTCAAGTCGAAGGTCGGTCTGGCTGCCTGCGAGACTGCTCGGGATATTTCCTTCTGCGGCCACGCGATCCTGCATGACGAAGTATTCGTCATCAACGACGCCGCCGCGGACGACCGCTTCGCTGATAACCCGCTCGTCACGGGTGCACCGAACATTCGGTTCTACGCCGGTTACCCGATAAAAGGCCCGAATGGCCATCGCATCGGTACGCTGTGCGTCATCGATTCCAAGCCGCGGCAGCTCTCGTCCGATGAAATCCGTACGCTCCAGGATCTGGGCGCGATGGTAGAGGACGAAATCAAGATTGCGTCCCAGGCCGCTGTCGATGACCTGACCAATGTCGCGAACCGACGTGGCTTCCACTTGTTCGCCAACAACACCCTATCGGTCTGCCGACGCACCGGCACGCCAGCGGAGCTCGCCTTCTTTGATCTCGACGATTTCAAGGCGGTCAACGACACTTACGGGCACGCGGCCGGCGACGATCTTCTGAAGCACTTCGCGGGGCTGCTTGTGAAGTGTTTTCGCGATGCCGACGCCATCGGCCGTCTGGGTGGCGACGAATTTGTTGTCCTGCTTGTCGGGTCTGACGGTAACTCGGACGCTGCACTCAATCGGCTGCGCGCCATGGCGGCGGACAGCGACTGCAAAATCCACCAGCAGCTTGCCTGGAGCGTTGGCATCATCCGCTTTGATCCCGAGCGTCACACAACGATCGAGAGCCTGTTAGTCGAAGCCGACTCCGACATGTACGACAACAAGGTCAGCAAGCGCGCCGCCAGCGGCTAGACACCCGGTCTGTATTAGTACCTAGGTATCATCGGGGAAGTTGCGTATTCATTGTGCCTGCTGCGAGCGTATCCTCGAACTGTCGTGGGGCTAACGCCCGCCAGGTCAGTGGAGCACGAGCATGGCCCAGGCAAGCACATTGCCAGACGGCTCGAATCTCTTTGAAATCCGCTTCGAGTCTATCGGCGGATTGGGCGCTCATGCGGCCGGGCAAATTGTCGCGAGCGCCGCTGTGCTGCGCATGGGCCTGAACGGCTCACATTTCTCGTCTTATGGTTCGGAGAAAAAAGGCTCCGTGGTACGTTCTTTCGTGCGCCTGGCGCCAGCCACAAAGACCATTCGTACCAGTGCCCCCATCGAAGCCCCTGACGTCGTCGTTGTTTTTCACGCGGGACTGCTCGCACACCCGGCGACGCTGGCCGGAATACGTGCCGCCGGCGCGTTGATTTATTCGGGACGCGAGGGCGAGATTCCTGACGGACTGGCACATCTGCCAGCTACCACGAAAATAATCCGCGTTGATGCGCAGACGATAGCCATGGAGGAGCGGTCCAGACCTAATGCAGTACTGATCGGCACACTGTCCGCTGCGCTGCCGTTCCTGGATCGCCAGGCCATGCTGGCTACCCTCGAAGCCACCTTCGCGGGACGCCACAGCGGGGCCGTTGCCGCCAATGACCGGGCATTTCGGCGTGGCGCCGACGAGATTGAGTACATCGAAAATGTTGGCCTCGCCGAGGGTGACCTCCCCGTTCTGGCCAGCAATCCGGTCTGGGGCTATCGGACGGCGCCGATAGGCGGCGTACTGCCAACTCCCGGTAACACGGCCCACAACGATCTGCAGACATCGCGGTCAGGCTGGATGCCGGTACTGGATGAAGGCAAATGCATCGACTGCGGCATGTGCGACATGGTTTGTCCCGACCTGTGTCTAGTATGGTCGACCCATATCAACGACGACGGGCAGCCGACGGTCAAGCTTGACGGCGTCGATTACCAGTATTGCAAAGGCTGCATGCGTTGTGTCGAGACCTGCGCCGTGTCGGCGATGACCCGCGAGGCCGAAACACCGGGGCTGGCCGAGCGCCTGCGCGTACCGCTGTTCCCGGAGCTCGGCAAAGCAATTGGAGGCAAGCATGTTACCTGAGGTGAATCATCCGCTAACGCGAACAGAACCGGTTCGACAGGTACGCGACTTCAAGAGCGGCAACGAAGCCGCAGCACTGGCGGCGCGCGACATTGGCTTCCACCTCATGGGCTACTTCCCGATTACTCCGTCGACCGAAGTGGCAGAGAGCCTGTCACAAATGCAAGCGGACGGCGAGCACGACATTGTCATGATTCCAGCCGACGGTGAACACGGCGCCGCAGGTATCTGCTATGGAGCGGCGCTCGGCGGCGGCCGGGTGCTGAACGCAACTTCTTCGCAAGGACTGCTGTACGCACTTGAGCAATTGCCGGTGCAATCGGGCACGCGAGTGCCGATGGTGCTGAACGTCTCGACGCGTACAGTGTCCGGCCCCCTGGACATCCGTTGCGACCATTCGGACATCTACTTTGTGTTGAACGCCGGGTGGATCATATTACTCGCGCGTGATCCGCAAGCCGCCTACGACATGAATTTTGCCGCGGTGCGAATTGGCGAACATCCCGACGTGCGTCTGCCGGTCATCGTCGCCTACGACGGCTTTCTCACCAGCCATCAAAAGCGCCGGATCGATCGCTTCGACGACCTGGAGGCCGTGCGCGAGTTCCTGGGCGAACGGCAGGACCCCTACTCGGCGCTGGATCCCGACCGGCCGGTGACCTTCGGGCCGTACATGAATGACCCGGATCTGATCAACAACAAAGTACAACAACATCAGGCCATGGAAGCCGCGCGGCGCGTAATACCCGAGATCTTTGCCGAGTTTCACGCGCTCTCCGGACGCAATTACGCCACGATCGACGCCTACCGCATGGACGACGCGGAAGTCGCCCTGGTATTGCTGAACTCGGCCGCGGAAAATGCCAAGGAAGTTGTCGACCGGATGCGCAGCGAAGGCCACAAGGTTGGCGTCGTATCACCGAACGTCCTGCGACCATTCCCGACCGACGGGATACGCGCCATCATGAAGAATGTCCGCGCGGCCGTCGTTGGCGATCGCGGCGATTCCTACGGCGCTGACGGCGGCAACCTGTCACTCGAGGTGCGGGCCGCACTGCAGCAGGACCCCGATAACCGCACGCTGATCCTGAGCAGAATTTACGGGCTGGGCGGCAAGGACTTCTACGACGCAGACGCCGAGGAGTTTTTCCGTGAAGCACTCGATGCCGCGGCCAGCGGCGTCGTCGATGTGCCGTTTGAATACCACGGAGCTTTCGCCGGCGATCCGGAGAACGGTCCACCGCAGGGCCTGCCGGCGATCAAGTCGGCAGAGGTCTCGCGCGGCAGGGCCACCGTGACGCAGAATACTGAAACAAAGCGTCTCGAGGTCGAACTCAAACCCCTGTGGGAAATGACGACCGTCCCGTCACGGATTGCACCGGGACACGGTGCGTGCCCTGGCTGTGGCGTCTTTCCAATGTTGCGGCAGGCCTACAGCGTACTTGAAGGTAACGTCGTCGTGTTATTCCAGACGGGTTGCGCGATGGTAACGACGACCGGCTACCCGAAAACCGCGCATCGCATTACGTATATTCACAACCTGTTCCAGAACGGGGCAGCGACCCTGTCCGGCCTCGTCGAGATGTACCACGAGCGCATACGACGCGGCGAGATTCCGGAATCGCCCGAGGGCACCGACACGACGTTCATCATGGTGACGGGCGACGGCGGCATGGACATTGGCATGGGCGCTGCGCTTGGCACGGCACATCGCAATCACCGCATGATCATCCTCGAATACGATAACCAGGGGTACATGAATACCGGATCGCAGCTTTCGTACTCGACACCGTTCGGTCATCGCACATCGACCAGTGAAATCGGCAGCGCGCAGTCGGGCAAACGCTTCCATCACAAAGACACACCGCAGATCTTCGCGGCCTGCAACCTGTCGTACGTGTTTACAGCGAGTGAAGGCTATCCCGAGGACTTCATGCGCAAGATCAGCAAAGCCCAGTGGTACGCGCAGCGCGAGGGCCTCGTGTACGGCAAGGTACTGTCGTTCTGCCCGTTGAACTGGCGAACCAAGGACGACGCTGCGCAAGAGGTACTCCAGACCGCTATCGATTCGTGCTTTTTCCCGCTTTACGAAGTCGAAAAGGGCCACACCAATATTACTTACGATCCAGACGCGGTCGGCCGACGACGTGACGTCGGTGACTGGCTCGGGATGATGGGCAAGACCCGGCATGTCCTTGCGCCCGAGCACGCCGACCAGTTGGCGATGACTCAGGACGAGGTCAACCGGCGCTGGAATCGTCTGAAAATCAAACACGAGCATCCGGACCTTTGAAGCCATGGCGAAAATTCTCGAGAAACGCTCGCTAACATCTGTCACGAAATTGTTTCGCGTCGATGCCCCACTGGTTGCGGCTGCGGCGAAACCCGGCCAGTTTGTTATCGTCAGGGTTCGGGAAGGGGGTGAGCGTATTCCCCTGACCATCGCCGATTACGATCGGGACAACGGCACGCTTACCATCGTCGTGCAGGAAGTCGGCACCACGACGAAGCTGCTCGGCACGCTCGAAGTTGGCGACGACATTCTTGACCTCGTCGGTCCCCTTGGCATGGCGATCGACATTCCGAGAAAGGGCCACGTCGTTGGTATTGGCGGCGGCTTCGGTGCTGCTGCCCTGCTCTGCCTGATGCGGGAGCTGTCGGCCAGCGGTAATCGCACCACCGTTATCATAGGTGCAAGAGATAGTAGCTTGCTGATACTGATCGACGAACTCGAGGAAGTCTGTGACAACGTGGAAATCTGCACTGACGATGGCTCCGCAGGATTCAAGGGATTCGTGACGGAGCGGCTTGCGCAGCTGATCGACGGTAGCGGACCTGGAATACCTGACAGAGTTGTTGCGATCGGTCCGATGCCGATGATGCGCGCAGTCAGTGAAACGACGCGTGAGAAGCAGATTCCGACGCTCGTTTCACTCGACCCGCTTATGGTGGATGGCACCGGCATGTGCGGTGGCTGCCGCGTCACGGTTAACGGAGAAGTGAAGTTCGCCTGCGTGGACGGACCATTATTCGACGCGCACCAGGTCGACTTCGAGGAAGCCGTGCGACGCAACAAGATGTACGTCAAGCAAGAACAGACGTCGAGAGACCGGATTGCATGCCGGTCGCTGGCGGTGGGACAGGACTGATGCCACTAAAACGCGTTGACAAAACACCGATGCCGGAACGCGACGCCGCGCTGCGCTCGCATGACTTTGTCGAGGTGAACGAAGGTTACAACATGGCCCGCGCACGTTTCGAGGCCGAGCGCTGTCTGCGCTGCCAGGACCCGGTCTGCGTGCAAGGTTGCCCCGTCAAGATTCCTATTCCCGACTTCGTGCACAAAGTTGCTGCCGGCGATATGGCTGGCGCCGCCAAGGTTTTGCGTTCCGCGAATCCGCTGCCCGCGATCTGCGGTCGTGTTTGCCCACAGGAATCGCAGTGCGAAGCGCAGTGCTCAATTGGCACGCGCTTTGTGCCGGTTGCGATTGGGTACCTCGAGCGTTTCGTGGCGGATTGGGAAATGGGCCAGCCTGCCGGCGACCCGCCCCCGCCCCCGGCGCGACCTGAAAAAGTCGCCATCATTGGCTCCGGGCCCGCCGGACTCGTGTGTGCCGGCGAACTTGCAGCGCTGGGGCATCCGGTGACCATCTTCGAAGGACTGCACGCCGCCGGTGGCGTACTGCGCTACGGCATTCCGGAATTCCGGCTGCCGAAGGAAGTCCTGGACTGGGAGATCGAGCAGCTCAAACGCCTGGGTGTCGAGATTGTCTGCAACGTGATCGTCGGCAAGACCATCTCGATGGATGACCTGTTTGGCAAGATGGGCTACTCCGCAGTGTTCGTCGGTACCGGTGCCGGGCTGCCGCAATTCATGGGCATCCCGGGCGAGAACCTGAATGGTGTGTATTCCGCCAACGAATTCCTGACGCGCGTCAACCTGATGCATGCGAACGACTTCCCCAACGCGGACACGCCGGTCATGGTCGGCAAACGCATTGCCGTTATCGGCGCGGGCAACACGGCCATGGACACGGTAAGAACCGCACTTCGTGTGGGTGCCGAGAAGGGGATGATTGTTTACCGCCGTAGCGACAAGGAAATGACAGCACGCGTTGAGGAACACCACCACGCTATCGAGGAAGGCGTGGAGTTCCACTGGCTGACGAACCCGGTGGAGATCCTCGGCGACGAGGATGGCTGGGTCACCGGCTTAAAGTGCATCCGTATGGAGCTGGGTGAGCCCGACGATTCAGGCCGCGCACGCCCCGTGCCGATCGCAGGCTCCGAGTTCGTCATTCCGGTCGACAACGTTGTGCTGTCGATCGGCAACCGGCCTAATCCGCTGTTGCTGCAGACCACGAAGGGGCTCGACGCCAACCAATGGGGCTGCCTCGTTGTCGAAGACGAAAGCGCGCAGACTTCGCTCCAGCACGTATTTGCTGGCGGCGACGCCGTCACCGGTGCGGCAACCGTCATTCTCGCTGCCGGCGCCGGCAAGAGTGCTGCGCAGGCTATCCACGAGGATATTTGCGGGTAGGTCGAGTCTGCATCGCCGTTCTGGATCGATGCTACCAAGTAATTCATTGAAACCTTTGCGATTCCTGACGCATCTAAGGATCGTGTAGAATTTACCGCACTCCTTTAGACTGAGTCTTTGAATGCCACTGCTCGCAGAACTCCGTCGCCGCAATGTTTTCCGCGTCGCTGCCGCCTATCTTGTCGTCGGCTGGCTGCTAACTGAGGTATTGACAGCTATCCTGCCTGAACTGGGTGCGCCCGCATGGTTGTCGCGGGCCGTCATCCTCATTTTCGCGTTCGGGTTTATTCCGACGGTCATCTTCGCGTGGATCTTCGAGCTTACACCTGACGGCATCAAGCGCGACTATGGCGACGACGCCAACGAACCTGGCGCCAAAGCCATACGCAAACGATTCGACCAACTAGCGATCGGCACGGCCGTTGCTTTGATCATTGTCGTTGGCTTGATTAGCGCGCGGCATACAACTGATGGCAACGAGCAAATCCAATCGCTAGCCAGCACTGCACAAACCGTAATCAGTAATGCGTCAGTCGCTGTTCTGCCGTTCGTCAACATTTCCAGTGATGCCGACAACGAGTATTTCTCGGACGGCCTCACGGAAACTCTGCTCCACATGTTGGCGCAAATACCCGACCTGAGGGTCGCTGCGCGAACGTCGAGTTTTGCGTTCAAAGGCAAGAAAATCAGCATTCAGGAGATCGCCCGCTCGCTGGAAGTCGCGCATGTACTGGAAGGCAGCGTACAAAAGGCCGGTGATCGCGTACGCATTACCGCGCAGCTGATTCGAGCGAGCGACGGTTATCACGTCTGGTCGTCAAACTACGATCGAGAGGTGGACGATATCTTCGGCATTCAGGACGAGATCGCCGAAAAAGTCGGCTATGCCCTGTCCGAATCGCTCCTCGGTGCCGTCGGCAAGCCGGCCAGCTTGAAGACCACGGATCCCGACGCATACGACCTTTACTTGCAGGCGCGCAAAGAGCGCGTGACCTACTCCTACGGTGGCCTGCAAGCGGCCGAGGACCTTCTGAAAGGCGCCCTGCTCATCGATCCGGATTTCATCGAGGCGAAAACCGAACTCGCGACCAGCTACATGCACCAACTCGAGACGGGCCTGATGGAGCAGGAGGAGGCATTCTCGAAGATCATCGCGATTACCGACCAGGTGCTGGCCGAGGACCCCGATAACGCCATCGCCAGGGCCGCCTCCATCTTCGCCAAAGCCGGGATGCGCATTAGCCAGGGCGATCTGGATGCCAACCTCGCTATGATTCCACAGCTCGAGGCAATCGTCGCCGAGGCTCCCAATGAACTGCAGGCTCGCTTGTTGCTGGTGCGCGCATACCAGCTCTCGCAGCAGGACGATAAATCCGTTGAACTGCTTAAGGAGGCATTGCGACGGGATCCTTTCAACCCGACCATTCACTACGAACTGGGGACCGTCAACGTGCGGCTCCGACAGTGGGATGAAGCCCGTGCGACACTCGAAAAATCCCTGGAAATCGAGCCGGCGCAGCCCAATGCCTACGTGTACCTGGCCATCATCAGCCTGCAGGCGGGCGACGGCGTCGACTACGTTGCGCAGTTCATAAAGTCCGTCCAGGTAGACCCCAGGGACCACGAGCTTCCCGGCGTACTTGCCGACTTCCTGTATCGACTTGGGCTCGTTGAAATCGCGGACGATTTTCGCGCACGGGTCCTGGCGCTCGCACCAACCAGCGAGGTCGCTTATCGAATCGAGATGTTGCGGGCCATGGCGGTCGGTGACGAGGATGCGAGTATCGCCAGTGCGCGCCGCGCCATCGAAGACAATATCACGGAGCGGCGTTTCTCTTATGGCGGCGCGATCCAGCACCTGCTGAGGACGGCTATCCGCAACGGCAATGTCGACGAAGTCAGCACCTGGATCGAGCAGCAGGCGCCGGGTATATTCGATATCGAAGCAGAGTTGGTCGAACAGAAGTACCGCACCGCGCAAGCCGTCGCGTTCGACGCGTGGTACGTGTCATTGCCGCGCGACGATATGCTGTACCGCCTCGATGCCCTGATCGATTACGGAGCTTCGGCAGGATTCGACGTCGCGCAGAACCCCAATACTCACATGGCGATCCTGGCAGTGCGCGGCGAAACCGAACAGGCCATTGAGGTCGCACTAAATGAAGTTTTCACAAACTCAGTCGCTGTGAACCTGGGATGGCGTGAGAATTTTTCCCAGGCCCAGTACAAGGACATCGTAGCCGACCCGAGAATCCAGGCCGCTATGAAGCGGTGGGAAGACGAGGAAGCCGCGCTGCGCGGCCAGGTCCAGGCTTACTTCGCGGACCTGCACGCAGCCAACTAAAGTTCTGTCAGGACACGACGCGCCGCACGGCCGCGGTTAAAGCACCGTCGTCGGCACGCAGGCTGTAACCGATCCGCATGTGCGGTTTTTCGATATCGATGAGCCGCGACAGATCAATGGGCGTTGCGATTAGTACGAGATCACAATCAACAGCGTTCACCGTGGTTTCAAGGTCCCGAATCTGCGCATCGCCATAACCCATCGCCGGCAACAGGTCACCGATATCCGGGTACTGCCTGAACGTCTCGGCAATTTCACCAACCGCGTACGGTCGTGGGTCCACCAGTTCTGCAGCATGGTTCTCCGTCGCAGCCAGCACGCCAGCGCCAAACGGCATGCCACCGTGTGTCGTGGTAGGACCGTCTTCGATGACCAGCACGCGCTTGCCGGCGATCGCCTCGGGATCCGGCACGCTCAGCGGCGAGTTACGACGCAAGACTGTTGCAGCAGGGTTCAGGCGCCGCGCGTTGGCCTCGATAATGCGGATCTTGTCGGCATCGGCATGGTCGACCTTGCTGATCAGGATTATGTCGGCCCGCTCAAAGTTAACGGTGCCGGGAAAATACTCGAGCTCGTGCCCTGCCCGGTGCGGATCCGTTACGGTAATCCACAGTGCCGGCCTGTAGAATGGTGTGTCGTTGTTGCCGCCATCCCAGACGATCACGTCGGCCTCTTTTTCAGCCTCTTTGAGGATCGCAGCGTAATCCGCGCCCGCGTAAACAATGACCCCGTTATCGATATGCGGCTCGTATTCCTCGCGCTCCTCGATCGTGCACTGTGCCGCCGCTAAATCCGCGTGACTGGCGAAGCGCTGTACGGCTTGTCTGGATAGCTCCCCATATGGCATGGGATGCCGTATGGCGACCGTCCTTTTGCCAAGCTCGCGCAAGATGTCGGTGATCCGGCGGGAGACCTGGCTTTTCCCGCACCCCGTTCTGACCGCGGTGATTGCGATCACGGGTTTCGACGAGCTCAACATCGATGCATCCACGTCAAATGTCGAGAAATCGACTCCACGAGCCCGCACCTGCGCTCGGCGCTGCTCGACGTACCCCAGGCTTACATCGGAATACGCAAAAACAACTTCGTCAATGCCGCCCGCCGCCAGCAGCCGGTCGAGTTCGTCCTCCGGGTAAATCGGCACTCCATCCGGATAATTGGGGCCGGCCAGCACCGCCGGATAGCGGCGGTCTTCAATATGCGGAATCTGCGTAGCAGTAAAAGCAACAACTTTGGCGTTCGGATTGTCCCTGTAACAACAATTGAACACGTGGAAGTCGCGACCGGCAGCGCCCATGATGATCACATTACGAGTCATGTCGGCAGCCTCTTCAGGCGTCAGCTATAGACCCCCGATGTTACCCGGGAGCCTACCGGGCACTGATAAGAGCTTCTACCTAGCGCATTGACTAGGTGAATTCCAGCATACAAATAACCGTCAGGAAGCGTAATTTGCACCGTGTAGAGGATCGCAGGAATGCTGCGAAAAAACCTAATAGATTCAAGGAGTTCCCTGTGACGACCGAGACGCCGATTGCCCTGCGACAAGGTGTGAAGATTCTTCATGATCCCGTCCGCAACAAAGGCACCGCCTACACCGAAGCCGAACGTGACGCTTTGAAACTCCGCGGTCTTCTGCCCCCGAGAGTACACACCATGGCGGAACAGGAGTTGCGCGTACTCGGCAATATTCGTGAAAAACCGACTGACCTCGAACGTTACCTTTACCTGCTCGCGCTACAGGATCGAAACGAGAACCTGTTCTATCGCGTCATCATGAACCACCTCGAGGAAATGATGCCGATCATCTACACGCCAACGGTCGGCAAAGCCTGCCAGGAATTTCAACACATCTACCGGAAACCCCGTGGCTTCTACGTAACCCTCCAGGACCGCGGCCACGTTCGCGACATTCTGCAAAACTGGCCGCATGAGGACGTCCGGATCATCGTCATTACTGATGGCGAGCGGATCCTCGGGCTCGGCGATCTCGGCGCCCAGGGCATGGGCATCTCGATAGGAAAATTGTCGCTCTACACCGCGTGCGCCGGAATACATCCAACGCAATGCATGCCGGTCATGCTCGACGTCGGCACTAACAACGAAAAGCTGCTGAACGATCCGCTTTATAACGGTATCGAAAGACGCCGCGTGCGCGGTCAGGAGTACGATGATCTGTTCGCCGAATTCGTCAGCGCGGCGACCGAGATGTTTCCCAACGTACTGATTCAGCTGGAGGACTTCGGTAATACCAACGCATTCCGCCTGCTCGAACAGTACCGCCATTCACATTGCGTCTTTGATGATGATATTCAGGGAACGGGGGCTGTCGCCGTAGCCGGCATTATCGCCGCGATGCGTATCACCGGCGGTTCACTCGCGGATCAGAAAATCCTGTTTCTCGGCGCCGGAGAAGCCGGCATCGGGATCGCCGATGTTTTCGTCGCCGCGTTACGTGAAGAAGGTCTCTCGACGGAAGATGCGCGCAAGCACTGCTGGTTTGTAGACAGCCGGGGCCTGCTGGTAGCCGGCAGAGACAATGTTGCCGAGCATAAGGAGCCGTATGCGCACGACGGAAAGTTCACTGCGGATTTTCTGGAGGCAGTGAATATGTTGAAACCAACGGCGATACTCGGCCTTTCGGGTCAGCCGTCAAGTTTCACCCAACCGATAATTGAGGCAATGGCCGAAATCAACGAGCGTCCGATTATTTTCGCGCTCTCCAATCCGACCTCGAAAGCCGAGTGTACGGCCGAGCAGGTGTACAACTGGACGAATGGTCGTGCGGTTTTCGCGAGCGGCAGCCCGTTCGACCCGGTTACTATCGATAATCGGACGTTTGTTCCCGGACAGGGAAACAATGCCTACATCTTCCCGGGCGTCGGGCTTGGCATCATTGTCAGTCAATCCCGCATCGTGACGGACGAGATGTTCCTGGCCGCGGCACATCGCCTCGCCAACCAGGTTTCTGAAGCCGATCTTGAGCGTGGTCGAATTTACCCGCCGCTGTCGCGGATCCGCGAAGTATCGGCGCTGATAGCCCATGACGTGGCAAAGATGGCGTATGACAACGGCCTGACGGACAAACCGGAACCTGCGGACATTCTGGCCGACGTTCACTCACACATGTACCAGCCGATCTACCCGCATTTCGCCTGAAGATCATATTAGCGCCGGTAAACACCAGAAACATAAGACGTCAGCTCGCGACCTTGCGGATAATGTAACCGCCTGACCGCTCATCGAGTTCCAGATCGAGCTGGCCGCGTGCCTGCGCCTCCTCCAGCAATTTACTGAAGGAATCGAAGCCGTAGTAGCCCTCGTTAAAGCTTGGCTTGACCCGTTTTAGTGCCTGTTTGACCATCGAGCCCCAGAGCTTTTCCTGGCCGCCGCGCTCGGCATCCAGCACAGTAGCAATTTCGAGAGCGAGATCGATGCCCTCCTGCTTCTTGTCCTCCTGCTTCTTGTCCTTCGGCTTCGCTTTTGAGGACTTGCGCTTGGTCGTGCGAGCTTTCGCCGGGCGATCCTTTTTAGTCGTTTTTTGCGTCTGCTCGCGCACGATATCGTCATAGAAAATAAATTCATCGCAATTGCTGATGAGCAGATCTGACGTGGAATTCTTGACGCCGACACCGATCACGGTTTTCGCATTTTCGCGCAGCTTGCTGACGAGTGGCGAAAAATCCGAGTCGCCGCTGATAATGACGAACGTGTTAACGTGCGATTTCGTATAACAAAGATCCAGTGCGTCCACGACCATACGAATATCCGCCGAATTCTTGCCGGACATTCGAACGTGCGGAATATCGATCAGCTCGAACGCCGCCTCATGCATCGTCGCTTTGAACTCCTTGTACCGACCCCAATCGCAATACGCTTTCTTGACAACGATGCTGCCTTTGACCAGCAATCGCTCAAGAACCCAGTTAATGTCGAATTTCGCCTGCTTCTCATCGCGAACGCCGAGCGCGATGTTTTCGAAATCACAAAATAGCGCGAGGTTGTTATCATTTGCACTGGACATGATGTCGGGGGGACTCCGTTGCCGAAAGATAATGGTTACTATATTTAGCGCATCTTAACCTGAAATGACAGAACCTGTTAGGCTTCACATCACGACGAATCGGAGAGGTTAAAAATGAAAATACTGTTCGCCCTGCTGCTCATCAGTCTCGCCGGCATCGTCCAGGCTTCCAACTCGATCGACGAAAAAGTATCCGCTGCACTTGCCGCCGAATCGCGCCCCGAAGCGGACCGCGAACGGGATCGCAACCGGCGGCCGCTGGACACCCTGAATTTCTTTGGCCTCAAGGACGACATGCGCGTTCTTGAGTTGATGCCGGGCGGCGGCTGGTACACGCGGGTGCTCGCGCCCGTACTCGCAGAAAACGGCAAGCTCTATGTTGCTATCGGCACCGGCCGTGTTGGCGAACGGCTCCTTGGCGAACCGGGGTTCGAGAAAGTGGAATTGTTGGCAACCAGCGACAATCTGCGCCGGTCACCGGATCGCCCTGTGTACCTCGTTGACGACTTCCAGTTCGGTGTCAGCAACATCGATATCGCAGTCACGTTTAGAAATTTGCACAATTTTGACGCCGAATCGCGCGCACGGGTCAACAGCGCCGTGCTCGATGCCCTGAAGCCCGGTGGACTGTACGGCGTCGTCGACCACACGCGACGGCACATGGAGGCCGACGGGCCGGAGAACGGACGCCGGATCGACCCGGTGCTGGTTATCAAAGAGATGCTCGAGCAAGGATTCGAGTTTGTCGACTATGCGGATTTGCACTTCCGCGCCGATGACGAACTGGAGTACGAAGTTGGGCGGCGTTCGGTGAGCGGCAACACGGATCGCTTTACGCTGCTCTTCAGAAAACCGCTCCGGTAAGGGTTCGTCTTATTCGTTGGCAAAGACCGCGTCGATAGCCTGCATGACGTCCGGCGTGAATTTGTCGACGAAATCCAGCGCTTTCATATTCTCCTGTAGCTGCGTAACACGGCTCGCGCCGGTAATAACGGAGCTGACCGCGGGATTTTGCAGGCACCAGGCGATCGAGAATTGTGCGAGCGTTGCGCCCATTGCTGCCGCCAGCGGCTGTAACGCGACCACCTGTGCCAGCCTTTTTTTGTCCCGCAGCTGATCCTGCAGCCAGTCCAGACCCTCGACGGCGCCGCGGCTGTCTGCCGGGATGCCGTCATTGTATTTACCGGTCAGCAAACCGGAGGCCAGCGGGCTCCAGGTCGTGGCGCCGTATCCATGTTCTTTGTAGACCGCGTCGTACTCCGGCCCAAAGCGGTGCCGTTCGAACAGGTTGTAGACCGGCTGCTCGACAATCGGTTTGTGCAGGTGATGCCGCTCGGCAATCGCAATTGCGCTTGAAATCTCCGCGGCCTCCCACTCGGAGGTACCCCAGTAAAGCGCCTTGCCGCGTTCAATAATGTTGTGCATCGCCCAGACCGTTTCCTCGACCGGCGTGTCGGGGTCGGCACGATGGCAATACAGCAGATCGACATATTCGAGGTCGAAGCGCTTGAGCGATGCATCGATGCTTTCCAGCAGGTATTTACGATTCAGGGTATTGCGTTCATTGGGACCATGATTGAGCCCCCAGAAGAGTTTCGTGGATACGAGGTAACTGCCGCGCCGCCAACCGAGCTTTTTCAGTGCCGCGCCCATGATTTCCTCCGACTTGCCTTCCGCGTATCCCTCGGCGTTGTCAAAGAAATTGACACCGGCATCGTAAGCCGCAGCCATCATCTCGACCACGGTATCGAGGCCCGACTGGGTATGAAAAGTCACCCACGATCCGAACGACAATTCGCTAACCTGGATGCCCGCTTTGCCTAAATGCCGATATTTCATTGATTGCCCTTCATCACGCGCGTGCTAACGCTGAACAAGGAGACTATTTATACCGTCGCCCATTGTGCTCCACCCAGCCACCGACGTGCGAGCCGCGTGGGTCGTCATGTGTCCAGTGAATGACACCGCCACGATCATTCCACTCGTACTCGCCGTTAAAGGAGACCGTATCCCCCACGCTCAGCCCCGCCACTCGCGGTGCGAGATCGATATTGTGTGCGACCAGCAGCGATTCACCGGTTGCAAGCCGCAGAATGAATCGCTGGTGCCGGCTGCCTTCGTTGTCATCGGATAAGACGCGCGTCACGGTACCGCTGCCCTGCACCTGTGTGTCCGATCGTCTTGCCGCGATAACGCTTTGCAGTTCGCTGCCCGTGGCCGGGGCTGCCTCGTTCTGCCATTGCGCCGAACCGGACAAGTCATAGCCAAACCAGGCGCCAACCAGCAGCACTACCGTGAGTAATAGCTTCCTGGCCATCTATTCCCCTATATCCTCATGCCAAAGCTCAGGCTTCGCGGCGATAAACTCGCGCATGATGCGCTTGCATTCCTCATCATCGATGATGTCGAGCTCCACGCCCCGCGAGCGAAGATACTCCTCCGGTCCCTTAAAGGTCGTGTTCTCGCCAATAATGACCGTTGGAATTCCGTACAGCAAAATCGCACCACTGCACATGTCACACGGCGACAACGTCGAGTACAGCACCGTGTTCTTGTAGTCCGAGGCCGTCAGTCGACCGGCATTTTCGAGGCAGTCCATTTCCGCATGCAGGATCGAGCTGCCCTTCTGCACGCGCCGGTTATGCCCGCGCCCGATAATCTCACCGTCGCGAACCAGCACGGAACCGATCGGAATACCGCCGGACCGGCGTCCTTCTATCGCCTGGGCAACGGCTGCTTTCAAGAATCGATCCAAGGTGGTATCCGGTCTCTACATGCGGGTGGGCGACAGGCTGGCGGGGGATGGCAATCGCTAGCCTGCCAGTATAGGGGCCGCCCACCAGAGCTTTCAACTGTAACCACCGGCCGGGTCAGTAGAAACCGAGTTGAGACCGTCGCCCGATACACCTACTATTGACGTATCGAAAACAGGAGAAATAAATGCGACATCAACTCATAGAAGCGCTCACTTTCCCCAAGATTCTCGTCCGCCAGCTCATCGAAGGCGGCAATTTCGAGCACAAGAACCTGTTTGAAGCGACCGGTGATCGCTGTAATCACTGCGATCCGGCCAATGGCTGTGGCTGGGAGCACTGCCTGCAGGATTTCAGGAACATTGAGGAAGAATCCAACGAGTCACTCAGCATTTATCTTCGCGAAGGCATTAAGCTCGTCGAGAGCCTGCACCGCAAGCTGCGCCATGACGAAACGACCTGCAATTGCGAAACCTGCCGCTGGATTCGGAACGCAGAGCACCTGACGGAAGAATGCGAGCATCATTTGCCGCACGTTGATCCGGCCATCGCCGTACAGGCGACCTGATCGGCTAGCGGGATTCGCCGCAGAAAAAGCGCACAATTTCGACCATCGCTTCGGTGTCGAAGCGACAGTAGCGCAACAGCTGCTCCTTGAGCTCGGCCTTGCGCATATTTGAAGTCGTCGGGCTGATCGCCTCAATGAAACCGTCCGAGGCGGCGGTGCCTTCCTTAATACCCTCGAGCCTCGCGTAGTCCATGTCCGGCGCAATTGTCGGCAGCACAGCTTTTATCGACCAGGAACCGAGCATGTCGGGGTGGTAGTAGTTGAGCCTGACGACAGGATGCAGGTCGAATAGCCGATCCACAATTGCCGCAAGTGGCCCGGCAAGGTCGGGAAACATGTCCATCAGGCCTTCGATTACGGTTTTCTCATAATTCGTGTACATCAGTACGGGGCCCGACTCGCCGAGGCACTCGATCATCTTTTCGGCCAGCGCGCGCATCGGTGGATCGCCCGACAGATCCAGAAACTCCGCATGGCGCATCGAGTCTGCGCACCCATCGCCACTACCGTCATCAACATGGCAGGACCATTGAATGGGCACCGGCGCATAAGGCCGGGTCCCGGCCCAGAACGGCACGGCCGGTCCGATCGTCTCGAAGTCCAGGTAGAAGCGTGGATAGTCCAATGCTTCGAGTGCCTGCTTCGCGCCTGGCAAAATCTCCGGCTCGCCAGTCTGTGTCACTCTATGGATACGCAGTTGCGTCTCGGCCGTGATGCTCGCGACATCGACGTCGCGTATGTCCTTGTAACCCAGCGCTACGTACTCACCGAGCTTCGCCTTGCTGCCACGCAGCCCCTGAATCGGGTATTGGGTATCCGTTGGCCAGCAATACTGGATGAACTGGCATTCATAAGGCTTGCTGCAGTGAGCGCCGACGTTTACCTCAGGCAGGTAACCCAATACTGCATCGCGCGCATTGGCGATCAATTCGACGATCGTCGGCTCGACCGTTCGCACCTCATTAGTGAGGTCCACCTCCTCCAGCAGGCCCGCATAATCTCCGTCGCCCGCATAGACGAATTGATTGTTAATGTGAGCGAGCGCAATGGCAGTGACCGGCAAGCCTGAGTTGCGCATGACCCAGTCCTGGATCGCGCAATCGAGCACGTGATAATCCTTGACCGACGTCGAGGCTTTGACCTCGATGGCGCGCCAGCCCTCGCCATCCGGCAGCAGCACGTCAACGCGCACGAGCACGTTCTCACAACGAAACGTGGCCTCAAATATCGGAAAATCGGCGCCGCCATCGAGTAAATCCTGCGTGTCGCGAACCATCACGCTGATGTTTCGATTGAACGGGATTTCGACGGCATCCGGCGCGCCGTAAAGCTGTTGCGAGATCGCGCCCACCTGGTGGCCGGTGGCGAACAGCGACTCGGTGCGGTCCGACACCACGCCCAGCTCCGGGTGGTGCTTCTCCAGGTGGAGCTTCTTCGGGCACTGCCACGCCGAGATGATGCGGGACTTGGAAAGGTAGTGTTTTCGCGCTGCCATAATCGGAATGGTAGCAGGGCCCATGACGCTTTCCGACATTATGTCAATGTCGCCTTCCGGAGACAGTTGCAGCCGCTTGCAGTGGTGCTAAATTGACCGCAATCATTGATAAGTACAACGGAGTTTTAAATGGACCTTTCACATCGCCTTGCGTGCGCCAGAGTGGCGACACTGGCACTTGCGACGGCAGTATTCCTGGCCGCCTGCGGTGGCGGCTCATCGGGCAGCGCCCCAGTTGTCGAAACATCGACGGCAACCACGGGCACGTTCGGGCTGTTCATTACAGACAAGCCGTCCGAGGATTTCGCAGAGATCAACCTCGATGTCACAAAGGCTGTTTTGATCGGCGGCGATGATGCACAGCAGGTCTTGTTTGACGTCGCCGACGGTGCGGACGTCAGAGAGATCAATTTGCTGGATCTGACCAACTTCAATGAGCCGATTGTCTTCGGCGAAGTCGCTGTCGGCACCTACACCAAGTTGCGGCTCTTCATCGACAACCTGGTACTCGTGCCGCACGATCCCGACGCTGCACCGATCAGCATCGACAAACTGCCGGCCAATGGCAAAATCGATCTGCTCGATCAGGATGGCTTTGACGTGCTGCCCGGTGGTACGTTGCTTGCCGAAGTCGATATTGATGCCAACAAATCCATCAAGGTCACGGGCACTGGTAAAAGCGGCAAGTACAATTTCCGCCCCGTTGTCAAAGTGCAGTTCAGCAACGATGGCGCACAGGACAAGCTGGCGCGCTTCGAGGGCTTCGTCAGCGACCCGTTGGATCCGGCCGGCAGCTTCTCGCTGTGCGCAACTGAGACGGCAGAGAATTGCGTTGACGTGATGACCGGCATCAATACCAGTTTCTTCGATATCGACGGCGCGCCCACCGACTTCACCGGTGTGGCACTGGATTCTCCGGTTGTGGTTTTTGGTCGTTACGAAGTTGATCCCGATGTTTTTCTCGACGCGCTCGTGGTTGAGATTGGTGGCACCGCCGTGCAGGTCAAGGGCGAAGTCGTTAGTAATCCGGTGGACGACACGTTCCTGTTGCTTGCTGAGGATGGCAGCGACCTCACGGTCGAGCTACAAGTCGGCACACGTTTCTTCAATGACGATGGTGAAATCGGCGCCGACGCCGTACTCCTCGGTGCCGATGTCGAAGTTGAAGGCGTGTTTCCCGACCCGGACGTATTGCGCGCCGCACTTGTGTTCGTTGAAGCGCCGGACGAGGAACAAATCAGTGGCACGATCAACAGCGATATTATTGACAGGACTTTTGAACTGCTCCTGAGCGGTGCCAGTACGACCGTCAACGTCACAGTTTTAGGCGATGCCGATATTCTGCTCGTTAATGAGGCCGCCTCCGAAGTAACGATCGGCGACATCACCAGCCTCGCCAATGGGCAAATGGTCGAGCTGTTTGGCACATTTCCGGGCGACGGACTGTTCGACGCTAATGAGGTTATCGTCGTGGTGCCGCCCCCGGGCACATAGCCATGGCCCTTCAAGCAACTGAGAAAAACCCCGCCGCAAGCGGGGTTTTTCTTATGATCTGCTAATATCCGTCTCACTAACCGACCGAGGATATAAGGAATGAAAAAAATACTGATACTTCTTCCCCACTTGCTCATGATTGTCGCCTGCGGCCAAAGCGCACCCGCGACCGACCCAACTGTCATCACGTCGCGCTCCGCGATCTGGGAGACCGCACTAAATGCCGGAGACATCGAAACGCTGGTAGCGAATTATACGAGTGACGCTCGCATACTCGCGCCGAATGAAAAGGCGGCTACCGGCACCGATGCCGTGCGCGCGGCCTTCGGCTCAATGATCGATGCCGGCATCAGCGGCAGCCTTACCAGTATGGAAGCGGCAGTATCAGGCGATATCGGCTACAACGTTGGCAACTACACGCTGACAGCCGGCGGCGAAGTCGTCGACACCGGCAAGTACCTCGAGACCTGGCAACGCGGAGCGGATGGCCAATGGCGTATTTCCAATGACATCTGGAACAGTGACATGCCCGCGGCACCCGCAGCAATGCCCATGGGTGGTGGTCCGAAAACGCACATGATGATCACGCATGAAGTTGATGACGTGGAGCAATGGCTTGCGGCATGGCGTGGTGAAGACAGCCGTCATGCCCTGTTCAAGGCGAACGGTGCCGCTCACGTGCACACGTTTACGACCGCCAACAATCCCAACCTCGTAGGACTGGTTATCGCCGTTGAAGACATGGCTGCGCTGACCGGGATGCTCGAATCGGAAGAGGGCGTCGCCGCTGCCGCCGCTGATGGTGTTCGCAGAGACACAATAACGGTGCTGACGGAAGCGAATTAAGCCGCTGCCGCCGGTACGTCAGGGGATGCTGCCGCAACTGCGGCGGCAATCTATTTCTTGGCTTCGCCTGAGCGAGTATTCCAGAACCACCCCGCCAGGAACCCGACTATGCCGCCAAAGGGGACGAACATTAACGAGTTGCCTTGCCCGGTACCAGCCAGGACGGCGAGAATGAGGCCTACGACAAGACCAATGACTGTTAACGACATTATTTTATTATTCTTAATCATCTTTTCTCCCTGAGGACCTGCTGCCATCAGAGGAACGATTTGCTTAAGTTGCAGCAGGGCATCGCCGTTATCATGCCACTGGAACCCCCCCTTATTCAAGCAATTTGATTGTCATAATATCTATAAAAATCAATATATAGCAGTCACTACTTAAGGCAAAAAACCAGCTTTAGCCCCGGTTCGCGGCGTGCCAAGGCGATAATAGGAAAAGCCCCATGTACTTACAGACCCTCGATTACACGGTTGTCGCAATTTACGCCGTCGTCCTGATGGTGCTTGCGCAGTGGGTCTCGCGGGAAAAAGTCGGCCACGAAAAGACCTCCAGCGACTATTTTCTGGCCGGACGCAACCTGCCCTGGTGGGCAATTGGCGCCTCGCTGATTGCGGCCAATATTTCAGCCGAGCAAATCATCGGCATGTCCGGCTCCGCATTCGTTCTGGGTATCGCAATTGGCGTCTACGAATGGACAGCAGCGATCGCACTGATTGTCGTCGCCAAGTGGCTGCTGCCGGTGTTCCTGAAGCACAACATTTATACGATGCCGCAGTTCCTGGAACAGCGTTTTGACCATCGCGTCAGGAACGTCATGGCGATGTTCTGGCTTGGCATTTACGTGTTCGTAAACCTGACTTCCATCCTCTGGCTCGGTGCACTGGCGGTCAATACGGTCACTGGAATCGACATCACGTATGGAATGATCGGGCTCGCCGGATTTGCTGTCGCGTACTCGCTGTATGGTGGCCTGAAAGCGGTCGCGCTCACCGACATCATTCAGGTCACGCTGCTTGTGCTCGGCGGCATATTGATTGCCATTATTTCCATGAATGAAGTCTCTGGCGGACAAGGCACGATAGCCGGCTTTAGCATCCTGATGGAGAAGCTGCCGGGACATTTCGACCTGATCTTCACCAAGGACTCGCCGCACTACATGGACCTGCCCGGTGTTTCGGTTCTGGTTGGCGGCATGTGGATCATGCACCTGTCTTACTGGGGCTTCAATCAATACATTATCCAGCGCGGTCTGGCTGCCAAGAGCACCCGAGAGGCGCAGAAAGGGCTGATATTTGCCGCCTTTCTGAAGATGGTCATGCCGCTCATTATTGTATTGCCGGGCGTCGCCGCGGTTGTTCTGGCACCGGACCTTCACCCAACCGATAAAGCCTATCCGACGGTGATGAACCTGTTGCCTGTTGGCATACTTGGTTTGGTATTCGCAGCCCTGATTGCTGCGATCATCTCGTCGCTCGCGTCGATGATGAACTCAATTTCAACGATTTTCACGATGGATTTGTATCGTCACTTCAACAAGGGTCAAGAGTCGGAGAAACAACTGGTCACTGTCGGTCGAACCGCCAGTCTTGCCGCGATGACAACGGCCCTGGTCGTCGCGAAGCCGCTGCTTGGCAATTTTACGCAAGCGTTCCAGTACATCCAGGAATTCACCGGTTTCTTCACGCCAGGCGTTTGCGCCCTCTTCCTGCTCGGTTTCTTCTGGAACAAGACAACGTCGAACGGTGCCCTGGCAACGGCTATTGGATCGGCCGTCTTTTCAGTGGCATTTAAACTCTGGTGGCCTGAATTGCCGTTCATCGACCGCGTTGGAATCGTGTTCTTGCTGTGCATGGCTGTGGGCATCGGAGTCTCTGCAATCCAGGGCGCCGAACCTCATCCGAATGCCATCAACTACAAGGACGTCGATACCTCGACAACGATGGGCTTCAATGTTGCGGCGCTCGTGATCGTCTTGATGTTGGCGGCGCTTTACGCTACCTGGTGGTAGACGCCGCATCACGGTTTACGAAAACCGTCTGCGTCGGATAGGCGAACTCGATACCCGCGTCGGCAAAACGCCGGTAGATCTCAAGATTCACTGCCTGCTGTATGTCCATGTAAAGGCGGTAGTCGGATGACTCGACGTAGTAGACAATTTCAAAATTCAACGAAAAATCGCCGAAACGCTGAAAGTGGGCCCGATCGAAACGCGCCGATTCCTGCTTCAGCATGATGTCTTCAACTATTCTCGGTATCTGTTCGAGTTTTTCTGCCGGCGTCTGGTAGACCACACCTATCGTGAAGGCAATCCGCCGTTCGAACATGCGCCCGTAATTGCGAATGCGGCATTTCAACAGGTCATTATTCGAAAACACCAACTGCTCGCCGGACAAGCTCCGTACCCGCGTGGTTTTCAGGCCAACCTTTTCGACGTTGCCGGCGAGATCATCAATGATTAAAAAATCACCGAGCACAAATGGCTTGTCGAGCACGATGGACAGCGAGGCAAACAGATCGCTGATAATGTTCTGTGCGGCCAGGGCGACCGCAATGCCACCGACGCCCAGCCCTGCGACCAGGGCCGTAATGTTGATGCCGACATTGTCGAGCGTGAGCAGGAAAATAATCGCCCAGACAGCGACCCGCGTCAGAAAACTGACGACATCCATGGCGGCGACGGCGCCCGCGTCTTCCTCCATCTGCTTTTGACGCCGCAACAGCATGAATCGTCCGAGGCCGGCAGTCGCCCAGAGACCCATCTGCACCAGCATGCCGATAACCAAGAGCCTGCCGAATACTGTATCGAAGGTCGCACTGGCATCGATGCTTCGCAGCGCCAGGTTAGCGGCTATCAGCATCAGGAACCAGCCCTTCGTTTGCCCGACAATGTGTCTGGCAACTTTGAAGGACACCCGATCGCCATCGTCAGCGAGTTTCTGCAGGCGCGTACGCACCAGCCGACGAACGACGAAAAGCAGCGCGAGCGTGACAACCAGCACGCCAAGGCTGATCGTCCACTCACGCAGCGGATTGCCGAACAATTGGTAGTCGATCCAGTCTGTGATCTTCATTCTCAGCCTATTGCTGCCCGGCCGGTATTGTAGCGAGAAAAAAAGGGACAGACCCCTTTAGATAAAGAAGGGGACAGACCCCTTTTCGGACCTGTCCCCACATATTACTTCAAGCACCATCAGACCATTATTCGGTGCTCGGTGTTGAGATCGCCGAGTCGTACATCCACACGGTGAAATCAGAGCTCGCGAAGCCCGAACCGAATTGATCGAACAGTTTCATGGCATCTTCAGCGGATCCCATTTTCTCTGTGACAAAATCAAAGAAAGTGTTCTCCTCGGGCGCCAACTCGGCAAGACTCTCCATGCTGGTCACAATCGCCAGCCGCGGCTCACCCCCAATGGGTTTCAGCCACAGCCAATTATGTCCCTCGGCCCAGCCTTCTTTTTTGGCCATCTGGCTGAACTTCTTGCGCGCCTCACTCGAACCCGGACCGGTATTTTCTTTCAGCTTCCAGCTCGTTACACCATAGTACGGCCCGTTTGATCCTTCCGGCCAGTGGCTGTTTTCCCAATCGTTGACGTCGAAATAATGATGGTAGTGGTCCACGTACGGGTCGACGTTTTTGTTCCAATCTTCGTCCAGGCCCAACTTCGCGCCCTCGGCCATATTGGTATCCAAATCTGCATAGTCAGAACAGCAGGATCGAAACTGAACAACTGACAGGTTCTCGCCCAGCACCGGTCGGAATGCCATCCATGACCGCGACTCACCCGCTTTCACCCTAAACGCCATATGCTTGGCAACAGCGGCTGTGAATTCCGCTTCCATGCCTCGTTTCGCTACCATCAGCCAGACGTCCGTGAGCGGTGGCTGTTGTTCTTCAGCCGCCTCGTGATTATCCGCAACTGCCCCCAGCGGTAAAACAAGTGCCGCAATAACGGCGATCCAAAAGCTCTTTTTCATTTTTTTACTCCAAGATTGACACCACGCGATTATAGACCAACGGGTGTGAGTCACGGTTGTAATGGAAATATATTTCTTGCATATTTGTAGCAGCTACTAACACATTGAATTAACGATGAAAATACGACTATGTTTCTTGTCCGTTGCCACGCTCGCTCTTCTGGCAGCGTGTCAGTTGAAGCAATCAGGAGCCGAATTGGGTTCTCCATCAACCGATATTGATTACCGCTTATCAGCAACCGCCGAAATCCTGGTGACCAGCGAAGCCGGTGACAAGATTACGTTGAAAGAAAATCAACGCTTTCGCGAAGGACCGGCTGACGGTACCGTCGTTGTCATCCGGCCGGATATCGTCAAGCAGACGATTACCGGAATCGGCTCGTCGTTCACAGAGTCCTCAGCCTTTGTCCTCGCACACTTAGATGTTGAGCGACGTCTTGAAGTGATGGACAAAGTGTTCAGCGAGGGCGGCGCCAATTTTTCATTGACCAGAACACCGATTGGCGCCACGGATTTCTCGGTCGAAGGAAAGTATTCCTATGCTGACGTCAGCGACGACAAGGAACTCGAACACTTCAGTATTGCCCCGGACCTGGATGGCTTCGCCGCTACTGAATACTCCGGCATCAAGGATGAAAACTACGATCTGTTGCCGATGATCAAAGAAGCACTTGCGATCAAGCACTCCCAGAGTGATAAGAATCTACGCATCATTGCGTCCGCGTGGACTGCACCGCCGTGGATGAAAGACATCGAGGACTGGTATATACCGGGCTCACCGGACAACGACTACCACGGCACCGGTGGTGACCTGAAACCGCAGTTCGTGCAGACCTACGCAGACTATATAGTCCGGTATCTCCAGGCGTACCAAGCCGAAGGCGTGGATATATGGGGCCTGACACCCGTCAATGAACCGCACGGCAACAGCGGCCAGTGGGAAAGCATGCACTTCACGCCGGAATCACAGAACGACTTCATCAAGAACAACCTCGGACCAACATTAGAGGCCCGCGATTACGGTGACACCAAGCTACTGATCTATGACCAGAATCGCGACGGGCTCGAGGACTGGACGAACGTGATTTTTGGTGACCCGGAAACGGCGCCTTTTGTTCATGGTGTAGCCGTTCACTGGTACGAAAGCACGTACAAGGTCTACGAGGAAGTCTTCGACCGCGTCCACGAGAAGTTCCCGGAGTTCGCAATCATCCATACCGAGGGCACGATCGACGACCTCGGCAAGGACGCACCAGGTGGCGTGCTCGATCCAGTGCGCTTCAAGGAATCCGGTTGGTTCGACAACGATGATTTCTGGTGGAATGCCAACGCCACAGACTGGGCATACACTGCCACCTGGGCACCGAATAACGAGGATCATCCAATCTATACGCCGGTGCACCGGTACGCCCGGAACATCATCGTCAGCCTCAATCACTGGATGGAAGGTTGGATAGACTGGAACATTGTCCTCGACCGCAACGGCGGGCCTAACCACGTCGGCAACTTCTGCGGCGCGCCCATAATGATTGACCTGGAATCCGGACAGATTTACTACACACCAATCTATTACGTCCTTGCGCAATTCAGCCGAACGATTCGACCGGGTGACCAAGCCGTGCAGGCCGACACGCAGCTCGAGGACCTCGATGACGATGCGCTGCATGCAAGTGCGACCGTCAACAGCGATGGGCTGTTGAGCGTGCAGTTGCTGAATACCACGAAGGAACCTGTCCCCTACTCGCTGCAAATCGGCAGCCAGCATACAGCCGTTAGCATTCCGGCGAACGCGTTGCAGACGGTGAGAGTACAGCTCTAGACTGTTTGGAAACCCCTGGCGACCGTCTATACCACTCTATACATAGGCGTATTCCAGAATTGACCCTTTGCGGCGCTGTGAGATTATAGCGTCTGCGAAAGGGCAAAACTGGCCAAAGCCAGCGACGCAAAGCCACGGGTCCTCGCTTCCATCGCGACGCCTATTTCGGCGCCACGAGGGACCTCAGGATCGCCGGGCTGCCGACAGGTTCAACGACAGTAGGAACGGAGGTGGATCATGTTCCTGATCAAGAAAATCCCGGTATCCTTCATGCTATTAGCCATGCTGATGTTGTTCTATTTTACAACGGGTGCATTGCCATAGGCACATTGTGTTGCCAGGAAGGACGTTCCGCTAAAGGGCTCAGCCTGTTGTAACTACCCGCCGCAGCGCGCCAGCATCATTAGGACGATGACGCCCACGATCGTGCCCACGTAGAGCTTCATGGACACGGTTTTTCCTTCCATGTTTGCCATCGCATCGGACGCGCCTTTCTTGACGCTTGCCAGCGGGTCCGGCCCTTTTGTGAAAGACGGGCCGCTCTGAGTCGATTTCTGCTCTTGTTGTTCCGCGGCAGAATCGGCTGCTGCGTCGTCACTTTTTGTCGATTCGGTCTTCTTCTCTTCGCTCACGGATTTTCCTCTTTTTGTCTTGAAGCGGCGCTGCTGTAGTCGCCACCGTTGCGGCCTTGCCGGGCATGGCCAATGATACCTTGAATAACCGACGCCAGAGCGGCCTGACCTGCATCCACCGCGAGACCCGTCACGACACGGTGTCTTTCTTTTTCGGAGTCGATGCCACGTGGGTGCGGCCGAGTTTGCGAAAGTTCCCCACGTGTCGTTCGTTTAGCAGGGTGACGATTTCCTCGACCGCCATCGTCACGGCTTCGATATCCCCTTGCCGGCAGCCATGAATATTGTCCTTGCCTTCGTACGAGATCACATAGCTATACCAATTGAGGCCTTCCGTACCGGCCATAGAGTCGTCCCGCAGTACCGAAACGACCTCATACGATTGTGGCGTTGCAACAGCTTGATTAATCATGACTTTTTCCGTGCGAGCAAGCAAGTCCGTTCATCGGATCCGGGCAACTCGAACGACTCATAGGAGCGATTTGGCTTTTGATTGTACCCCGAAGCGGTATCGCTCCGGGAAATAGTCGGTCCGCAGACGTTTCCAGGCACTGAAAACCGAATATCTGCGCACTTCCCCGAAACCTAACTGGGGCATGTGCACACGAATTTCCGCTTACTGAGAAATTCTGACGTCGTCTAGCCTCTCACTTCCTTTGCGATTGCCAGCGCCTCGCTCGCAAGGGCAGTGATCTGATCGTAGTCACCCTCTGCGATAGCTTTGGCTGGCGTCAACCAGCTGCCACCGCAAGCCAGCACCGCTGGCAATGATAAATAGTCCTTCAGGTTGCTCGGCGTCACGCCCCCGGTCGGCATGAACATGACGTCGCGAAATACCGAGGCAAGCGCCTTGATCATCGCGGCGCCACCGGCCTGTCCGGC
>JBATID010000069.1:0-6246 GCA_049667545.1 Woeseiaceae bacterium | reverse complement strand
CGGCCAATCATGATGAGAATGGCAATTTCTACCTGATGGGCCTCGATGGCTACCTGTGGACAGATTCCGGCGTCGGCACCGAGGGTTATCTGTGGACGGATGCGTATCTCTGGACAGACGCGTATCTCTGGACGGACGCTTACCTCTGGACAGACGCCTATCTCTGGACCGACGCGTACCTATGGACCGACGGCAGCATCGGCACGAACGGCTACCTCTGGACTGACGGCTATCTCTGGACCAATGCCTATCTCTGGACGGACGCCTACCTCTGGACGGACGCCTACCTCTGGACCGACGCCTACCTCTGGACGGACTCGCTCACCGAGATGGCGACGATGAGTAGTTGGGTCGACCCGGAATAAGGTGGTGAGAGACGCAATTCGCAAAGTCATCTCACTCGATTTCGGTCCATTCGGCGGCAGCGCCGCCAACGATCGGATCGCGCCACCGTCCGCAGCGTTGCATGGCACCGCGTTGCTGGTGACGACCGACAAGTTATCCCAGCAGTGGGCACCCCGCTGGCTGCGGCAAACCGGCCTCGAAGTGCATGCCGTCTCAACGGCAGCTGCGGCACGCGACAGCATTGCCGCGCAGGCACCAGCCATCGTTATTATCGACGCCGGTTTGCGGGACAACGGCAGCGCGCCGTTCATCGCCGAACTGCGGCAGCTGCTCGGCACCGAAGTCCCCGTCATCGCGTTGTGCAGTAGCGACAGTGATGTCAGCCTGGCGGTCGACGCCCGGGTGACAGACATTGCGCGACGACCGCTGGAGTGGGACACCATCAGCCGACGTGTCGTGCAGGCCGCGAGCGCTCAAGCGACGCTCGAGCAGCTGCACATCGCCAATTCGCGCCTTCGGGAGATGCAGTCAACCGTCACTGCCGAGAATCGGGCACGAGCGAAGAAAGTCGGCATGGATAGCGTCACCGAGCTGCCTGACTTAAGCAAGTTTCGCAGCCTGTTACACAAGGTGACCACCGTTGACAGCTCTGCCAACAACAAGCTGTGCCTGCTGGTCATCGGTATCGATCGTTTTCGGCAGGTTAACGAGGCCGTGGGTTTTCAGAACGGTAACGAGTTGCTGCGCCAGTTCGCGGATCGGCTGCGCGACTGCCTGCGTGACCGCGACGTCATCGGGGACGCCGGCGCCGGCTCCGTCACTGCGATCGCCGGGCGCGTGGGCGGCGCGCGCTTTGGAATGCTTGTCAGTAACGGTGACAAGCAGCAGATTCGTCGCATACATACCTCTGTCATGGGCCGCTTGCGAGAGCCATTCGAAGTTGCGGGCCAGAGCATCTATCTGACGGCGAGCATCGGCGCGGCCGTCTATTCCAATAGCAGCAGCAATGCCGATGAACTGCTGCATCACGCCGAGAGCGCGATGTTCGACGCGCAGGACTTCGGGAGTGGTTTCGAGTTTTACACGGGCCTCGGTGACACGGGGAGCCAGCAAGCGCTGACGATGGACCGTATGTTGCGTGAAGCTATACGCAACAATGAACTGAGCCTTGCTTACCAGCCTATCGTCGATGCAAAAACGAATAAGGTCATTGCAGCCGAAGCGCTGCTGCGCTGGCAGCATCCGGTCGAGGGCAATATTTCACCGGCGGTGTTCGTGCCGGTCGCAGAAAGCACCGGCGCGATGTCTGAAATTGGCGACTTCGTGATTCGCTCGGCCTGTCGCCAACTTGGAGAATGGGTCAGGGCAGGATCACGGCCCATCCGCATGGCGATCAATCTGTCACTGTGCCAATTGTTGCGCGGCGATGTTGTCGCAACGATCCAGGCGGCATTGGACGACAACGGCATTGCGCCGGAGCTGCTCGAACTCGAGCTTAGTGAACGCGGCGTGTTAAACCAGAATCCCGCAGTCATCGCCCAGGTGCATCGGCTAAAGAAACTCGGTGTCAGGATTTCGATTGATGATTTTGGTACCGGGCAGGCGGCGATCAGTTATCTCAAGGATCTGCCGATCGACGTCATCAAGATCGATCGCTCCTATATCAGCGGCGCCGACCGGAATCAGCGCGACGCAGCGATTGCCGCGGGAATGGTCGCACTCGCGGATCGTCTCGATGCCGTCGTGGTCACAGAGGGCGTGGAGTCGCGCGAGCAGCTCGAACTGGCCCGTGACTGGGGCGCAGCGGAGTACCAGGGCTTTTACTTCTCGCCAGCGGTACCAGCCGACGATTTTGAACATCGCTACCTGTCGAAGCCCGGTATTTGAGACGTTTGTCACAATGAACCGCTGAACCAACGGCATACAATGCCAATAATTGTACGCAAGATTAGATACTTACGTTCACACGGGGTTTGGCAGGACATGCGCGAGGCCGGCACGGCGACTACTTGGAGAATCTCAGCTGCGGGCTTACTGCTCGCGCTGATCGCCTGTGTCTCGCCGGCGGCGGCGAATACCTACAAAGCCAACACGATGCATTTCGATCGCGTCACGGTCGCTGATGGCCTGGCGCAGAGTTCCGTCATGGCCATTGGCCAGGATACTTATGGTTTTCTGTGGTTCGCTACCGAGAGCGGCCTGGATCGCTACGACGGAATCACTTTCAAGCATTATCGCAGCGAGCGCGGCAATCCGGACTCACTGGGTAGCGACTTTGTGCGCGATCTGAGTTTCGCCGCTGATGGCGCGCTGTGGATCGCGACCGATGGCGGCGGAATTTCGCACTGGAATCCGGCCACCGACAGTATCAGCACTTACCGTCATGATGCTGCGAAGCCGGAGTCGCTGGCTGCCGACAGGATTCGCACGCTGCTTGCCACCAATGATGGGTACGTCTGGATAGGGACGCGAGAGGCCGGTCTTGACCGCCTCGACATTGCCAGCGGGACGTTCACGCATTTCGTCAGCAGCGCGGATGACCCCGACTCGATCAGCAGTAACGAGATCTACGCGCTGGCGACGAGTGGCAACGGGAAATTGTGGATCGCGACAAGTGCCGGGCTCGACAGCCTCGATCTGGCCACGGGTACGATTCAGAGCTTTGACCTCGGTATGGTCAGGACTGCCGCCGATGAGCGCATCAGCGTGCGGGATATCCACATTGGCATGGACGGCATGCTCTGGTTGGGCAGCAATAAGCACGGCCTGATCCGGGTCGATCCATTGTCAGGTAAGGCCGAATCGTTCACGCACGATCCGTCGGTACCATCAAGTATCAGCAGTAATCGCGTCGAAGTCGTTTTTGAGGATGACCGCGGGCGATTCTGGATAGGGACCGACAAAGGGCTTAACCTGCTGGACACGAGCTCCGGCGAATTTACGCTGTTTGCCAATGATCCGGCCGACCAGGCGAGCCTCGGTGGCAACAATATTTTCTCACTCTTTCAGGATGCGGGCGGTCTGCTCTGGGTCGGGACCCGCACGAGCGGCTTGAGCAAGTGGAACCCGCGATCCTGGTCGTTCGGCCATTATAAACCGCTGGGCAATAGTCCTTATCGCCTGTCCCATTCGAACGTAACAGCCTTCACCGAAGACTACGACGGCAATGCCTGGGTAGGTACTTTTGGTGGTGGTATAAACGTGATTGACGATAATGGTCACGTACTGCGCGAACTTCGACACGATCCGGCCACGGCCAACAGTATAGGCGGCGATCGCGTTATGGCGATGCTGACAGATCGCCTGGGATTTATCTGGGCGGGCACGATGCGTGGCGGGCTCAGCAGAATCGACCCGGAAACCGACACTGCTGTCACCTATCGCCATGAGCCGGGTAACGCGGGCAGTCTGGCCGCTGATGGCGTGATGTCATTGTTGCAGGACAGTGACGGCCACATCTGGGTTGGCACCTTCGGTGGGGGCGTCAGTCGCCTGGATCCGAAAACCGGTGAAATCACCAATTATGCGTATGACCCGGCCAGCAGCGCTTCGCTGTCGAGCGCGCGTGCCACGGCGCTTGCGCAGACCCGGGATGGTGTTATCTGGGTAGGCACCGACGGCGGCGGCCTGAATTATTTGAATTCTCGCACGGGTCAATGGCATCACCTGAAGCACGACCCGTACGATCCCGACAGTCTCAGCTCCAATGCGATTTACTCGTTACATGTCGATCCGCGCGGTCGGCTGTGGGTCGGTTCACGCGGCGGGCTGGACCGCGTTTCGGCGTGGCCGCTGTCTGGCAATGGTGCGAGAGTCCTGGATATTTCAGCCCCGGAGGGCATGGATCGCGACGCAGTGTTCGGGATCCAGTCCGACGTGCGCGGCAATCTCTGGATTTCTACCAGCCAGGGGCTATCAAGCTTCAATCCGGACAAGGGGGAACTACGGCGTTTTCATGAGAGCCAGGGATTGCAGGGTGAGGAATTTAATTTTGGCGCCAGCTATGCGGGCGCGCACGGCACGTTGTACTTTGGCGGTCCTAACGGCTTCAATCGCTTCAACCCGGCAGAACTGGAGGTTAATGACCGGCCACCGCCCGTGGTACTGACCGCTCTCTCGTTGATCAACGAACCCGTGAAGTCCGACTTGCCGTATGAGCTTATCCGCGATCTCGACCTGACCCACCGGGATCACGTCGTGACCTTCGGCCTGTCAGCGCTCGACTTCACGGCGCCAGAACAGAACAGCTACTCCTACATGCTGGAGGGCTTTGATGAGGATTGGGTTTACGCCGGCAACGAGCGCCGTATTACCTACACCAACCTCGACGGTGGTAACTACACGTTGAAGGTCAGGGCAGCGAACAGCGACGGCTACTGGAACGAGAGCGGCATCGAAATTCCCATTAAAGTCGCGGATCCGCCGTGGCAGACCTGGTGGGCATATACGTTGTATGCGCTTGCTGCGCTGGCGGCCATCCTGGCGGTCTGGCGGCAACAGACTCAAAAGCTTAAGCGCGAATCAGAATACAGCAAGCGTCTCGAAAAAGAGGTAAGCGAGCGAACGCGTGAATTGAACGCGCGCAACAAAGACCTCAATGTTGTTAACGAAAAACTGGTTGAGGCCAGCACGACTGACGCGCTAACCGGTCTGCGTAATCGCCGTTACCTGTTCCAGAATGTTGATCAGCATGTCGACATCGTATTGCGTCGATATCGCGACGGCGTCGAGAAAGTCCCGCCGGGCAGTAACAGCGACCTGCTGTTCCTGATGGTAGACCTGGATAACTTCAAACCGGTCAACGATAACTGCGGTCACGAGGCGGGTGACCGCCTGCTGCTGCAGGTTCGTGACGTGTTGCTCGACGTCTGTCGCAAGAGCGATGACGTGATCCGCTGGGGCGGCGACGAGTTCCTGATTATCGCGCGCAACACCAACAGTCTCTATGCGGCAGACCTTGCCGAGCGTGTGCGTGCCAGACTGTCGGAACGTGTATTTCCCGTTGGCGATGGCCAGGTCGCGCGTATTACGACATCCATTGGCTACGCGTCCTACCCATTCATCAAAGACCGGCCGGATCTGTTATCGTGGGAGGAGGTCCTGGGTGTTGCTGATGCCGCCATGTACGAGGCCAAGTCCAGTCGCAATTGCTGGCTCGGTATCGAGGGAATCGATTGGGCCGGGAGCGGCGACGAGCTCTACCGGGCGGTCAAGTCAGACCCCGTGACCCTGGCAGAGGACGGGGTGATCAGGGCGGTGGAGTCAGTTGAGGAGGCCATGCTGGTCAATGTTTGAGTTACTACGCGAAGAGTGACCAATATCACGGTAGTTTTTGCTAAAAAGGCGCATTATTGTCAACAATTGCACGATGAACCTGAGCCTGGCGAATGTGGTTACCTAAACCTGTCTATAATTCTCTGCCTGTAACGTACGCCCTCGTGGGTGTGCTGTTTATCATGGGTGCCGTTTATTTAGACCTTAGCGACCCTAAGGGGCCGATTTACCTTGCGCTGGGCGCCCTGTCGATTGCCGCGTCGGTCACCGTGTCCTACTGGCGCGCCACGTACCCGGGCGGGCGGCTAAAATCAAAATCTGACGATTCGCAGTCTGCGGATTCCGATAACTGAGCCACTCTTACCGACGCTAGTACATCGGTCCGTTTATAAACTCAAGCAAAGCCGCCTTGCCGCGTCGTTGGTCGTCCCAGGGCTCGAACATGTTGCCACCGTTTTCGCCGACCAGGAGTCGCAGCTGGTCTGCTTCAGCCAGTGGCCGTAGCTGATCAAGTGTGACCTCGTAATACGCGTCTGCAGCTGAAGCCACGGGTTTTGAGTAGACGGGTTCACTGGCGCCAATTGCGTCAACCGTCCAGCCGGTAATTTCCAGCTGCAGCGGTTCGCC
>JBATID010000068.1:0-11226 GCA_049667545.1 Woeseiaceae bacterium | reverse complement strand
CTGTCTTTTGACTAAAGGCTCAACCTGATAGGGCGTAGCGACCACCGGACAATGACTCCACTTCTCCATGGAGCTCCAGAATCAGGAGCATGGAGGAAAGCTGCTCGATCGTCAATGCGGACTGCCGCGCGAGGTCGTCGATGCTTGCGGGGTCATGGCTCAGCACGGCAAGCAGTTGCTTATAGTCATCGTCGATCGGGACGAGCGGTGCTTCCGGCTCGTCCGCAGGCGCGGTGCTTTGCAGCAGGTGCCCGGTAAGCGGCGCGAGTTCGCTGATTATGTCATCAGCAGTTTCGACAAGTTTTGCCCCCTGCCGGATCAGCGCGTGACAACCGCGTGCCAACGGACTGTGGATCGAACCCGGTAGCGCAAACACCTCGCGACCCTGGTCCGCGGCAAGTCTCGCAGTAATCAGCGAGCCGCTGCGCCGGGCGGCTTCGACCACCAGCGTACCCAGGCTTAAGCCACTGATGAGCCGATTGCGTTCCGGAAAATGCCAGCGCTCGGGCGATGCACCCAGCGGGTATTCAGTCACCAGCGCGCCACTTTCTGAAATTTCATGAGCAAGGTCGCGATTCGCCGCGGGATAGACGCGATCAATGCCGTGACCGAGCAGCGCTACGGTACGACCCTTGACGTCCAGCGCGCCGCGGTGCGCCGCAGTATCGATGCCCTGAGCCAGGCCGCTGACTATCGCAAATCCGCGTTTCGCCAGGTGCCGGGAAAAGTCGACGGCATTTTGCGCCCCACCGCGGGTTGGGTTGCGGCTGCCGATGATGGCAAGCGATGGCAGGTGCAGCGCCTCGACATCGCCGTTGACATAGAGCAGTAGCGGCGCCCCGGCAATCTGGGAGAGCAGCTCCGGGTAGCTATCCGCGCCAAATACGACGAGATGGTGGGCTTTGTGCTCGAGCCACGCGTCTGCCGCGTTGATGCGCGCTTCGTCTGGCGACACAATCGCCGCACATTTTTCGTCCGCGAGCCCGGTCGCTCTGAGATCGGCGAGCTTCTGCCGCGTTATTGACTCCACGCTGCCAAACCGCTGCAGCAGGCCTTCAAACTCCGGCACACGCAGGTGAGCATGCGAGAGAATCAGCCAGTCGCGGCCCTTTTGCTGCATCAGATAATCCAGGAACTGGTGATGATCTGATTCTACCGACAAAGACGCCGTGCAGAACGACTCTAATCGCGGCCATTAGATACAAAAACGGCGCCATTAAGGCGCCGTTTCTTTATTCTTCACTCCGAATATCAGGAAGGATTGCGTACCGCATCCAGAATGTGAATAGCGTCAGTTGCTTCCATCACCAGGCCATAGCTGATGCGATCGTACGATTTGAAAACCATGACGGTGGCAGCTTTCTCATCAGGAAGTTTGACCTTGCCGCCGGCAAAACGATCTTTGACCACTTCGCCAGCCTGATAAACGCTGAGGACATCGCCGACAGCAAGACCGTTGCTGGTGCCGCGGTTAATTACGACGACCTGGTACTGGCCGATCTGCGTCACGCCGCCGGCGACGGAAATAATGCGACCCTCGATCTGGCTGGAGGGTGCCTGCGGGAAAAAGTTGAGCGCCACTTCGACCGATGCCGGAATCAGTTTGTCGCCGGGAATCGCTTCTTGCGAGGTATCCGTCAGTGCAATGGTGGCCGGATCGCCGGAACGTCGCAGGCGACCTTCACCGATCAGGTGGCCCTGGTAGCCGATCAACCGGTTATCGTCGGGATCGCGCAGCTCTTCACCCACATGCACGATATTGAAGCGCGTGCCACCGTCCTGCGGAATACCACGGACATAGATTTCATTGCCCGCCGCGGCAATCAGGTGTTCGCCACGCGTCTCGAGCAAATAGGGAAGCGATTCGGCCTCACCCTTTTCGAGGATGACGCCTGAGCTCAGGAACGAGGCAACGGAGTCATAAGGAATACTGGTAATGGCATCGCTCAGCGGCGTCACACGTGCCTGCGGCGACATGCGGAACGTAGAGGCGCGCAGGTTGGTAATGCGCGGCTGCCCGTCTATATAAACAAGACCAAGTACGTCGCCTGGATATATAAGGTGTGGGTTCTGGATGTCGGGGTTGACGTACCAGATCTCCGGCCAGAACCAGGGATCCTTCAGAAACGTGCCCGCAATGTCCCACAGCGTGTCGCCAACTTTAACGACGTACTCGTTCGGGGCGCCTGAAGCCAGTGGTACCGGACCGCTGACGCGTTCGAGCGTTGGTCGGTACTCCGGCTGGGCGGCCGCGCCTGCCATCTGCTGCGACGACGAACTGCCCGAGGTACCGGTCATGGCCCCTGCCGAATCGGCGGAGTCATCGTAGGCGGACGGACTGCTGGAGCATCCGGCGACTGTAACGGCCAGTGCGGCGACAGTCAGCCGAAGGCTGTATTTCGGGCAAATCTTGCTGAGAGACATAATTCGCGGACGCTCCATACAAAGTGGTTTAGCCTTCAGCTTTCAAGGCATTGCTATACTATGTCTTTCCGGTCGGGCCGAGGCTGCTAATCACGTCACATTTCCAGCCCCGACCGCGGTGCGGAAGGGTGCATTTCTGGCGGCATTGTCTGACATCTTATTCAATAAAGTCAAACATTTAGGTCGTTTTTGTAGGAAGCCACGCGAATTGCACGTGGTTTTATTATGTTTCAAAACCTTGATTTTGCAGGCATGGACAACCATCAAGGTTGGAAGAAGTTATGGCAAAACTGACGATACTCGAATTTCCTGACCCGCGGCTCAGGACCAAAGCGACGCCGATCGAGGCTGTCGACGATGACCTGCGCGCGCTCATCGCTGACATGTTGGAAACCATGTATGCGGCGCCGGGCATCGGCCTGGCTGCTACGCAGGTCGACGTTCACAAGCGCCTGCTGGTTGCGGATATCTCGGCCGACCAGTCGGAACCGCACGCGTTCATCAACCCTGAGATTCTTGAAAAGGACGGGGTCATCGTCAGTGACGAGGGCTGCCTGTCGGTGCCGGGATACTACGAAGAGGTAGAGCGGGCCGAACATATCAGGCTGCGTTACCTGGACCGAAACGGCGATGCTCAGGAAATGGAAGCCGAGGGCCTGCTCGCAGTCTGCATCCAGCACGAGATCGATCATCTTGACGGCAAGCTGTTCGTTGACTACCTGTCGGAAGCGAAGCGTCAGCGCATTCGCAAGAAGCTGATGAAAGAACGGCGTCTGCAGCCGAGCGCGGTAGTGGCTTAAGCGGCCGTTCCGAGGTTCCCGAGCAGCAACCCGGCCATGAAAAACCCAAGGGTAATATTCGCGGGCACGCCTGAGTTTGCGCGAGCGTCGTTGTCGGCGCTGGTTGCGAACGGCATCGTCCCGGTTGCTGTCCTGACACAACCGGATCGACCGGCAGGACGTGGCAAGCGCGTGACGGCGAGCCCGGTCAAGCGTTTCGCAGAGCAACATGAAATTCCGGTCATGCAGCCGGCAACCCTGCGCGACCAAGCGGTTGCCGATGCGCTCATCGCGCTTGAACCGGACCTGCTGATCGTTGCGGCCTACGGGCTCTTGCTGCCGCAAAACGTTCTCGATATCCCCACGTCCGGCTGTTTGAACGTGCACGCCTCCTTGTTGCCACGATGGCGCGGGGCAGCGCCGATACAGGCAGCCATTCTCGCTGGTGATCGGCAGACCGGCATCAGCCTGATGGCCATGACGGCCGGCCTCGACTGCGGCCCCGTGTTTGCCACCGCGGGCATCGACATCGGCGACCGCGAAACGGCCGGGGACCTGCACGATCGACTGGCAGTGCTCGGCGGCAAGTTACTGGTTGAGAAGCTCGATGACATTTTGAGCGGGACGCTGTCGGCGGTGGAGCAGGACGAGGCGAAGGCCAGCTATGCCGGCAAGATCGATAAGCAGGACGCGCGGATAGATTGGTCGAAGGATGCCAAAGCGCTGGCCCGCCATGTACGTGCGTACGATCCCGTCCCGGGGGCCTTCTTTTTTGTCGCGGATGATGCGGCAACCAGTGCCGACGGCTCAGTACGCATCAAGTGCTGGCGCGGCAGCGCCCTTTTGCAAGTGCGCGGCACGCCGGGTGAAGTTCTGGAAAGCGGCCGCGATGGCATCATCGTTGCCTGCGGTGATGGCGGGCTGCGACTCGAGGAGCTGCAACTGCCTGGAAAACGACGCGCGCCCGCCCGAGAATTTTCACAGCAACTCGACCTCAATGGTCGAGTGCTTGACTAGGCCTGTCCGTGGCAAACGCCGGAGCCAAAGCCAGGGCCATTGCCGCAGAAGTCCTGGATGCGGTGGTTATGCACGGCAAGTCCCTGGATGCGGTTCTTGCTGAAAATGAAGTGCGCGTCGCACCCGATGAACAGTCGTTGTTGCGCATGCTGTGTTACGGCGCCCTGCGGCATCACTGGCAGTTGCAAGGCTGGATAAGCGCACTACTGCAGCGGCCGCTAAAACGACGCGACAGCGTCATCAATTCGCTATTGGCGATTGGCCTGCTGCAGCTAACGGATACGCGCATCCCCGATCACGCGGCGGTATCCCAGACGGTTGAGGCGGTCCGGCTGCTGCGGCGGCCGAAGCTTGCTGGGCTGGTGAACGCGTGCCTGCGTCGATTTCAACGCGACAAGCTCGCAACGTGCGAGCCGGGTAACGACGCACAGCGCTGGAACCACCCGCCCTGGCTGATTGAGCAAATTCGACAGGACTGGCCAAACGACTGGGAGGCCGTACTGTCTGCCAACAATGATCGTGCGCCAATGTGGTTGCGCGTCAATCGAGGAGTGAGCACGGCAGCGGAATACTGCCAGCGGTTGGCGGAGCTCGATATTGAGGCAACTGTGTTCGACCCGATACCCGGTGCCGTGCGCCTTGCCGCGCCGCGTTCAGTGGAAGATTTGCCGGGTTTCGCAGCCGGCGAGGTTTCCGTGCAGGATGGCGCCGCGCAGCTCGCCGCGCACTGGTTGCTGGCCGGGAACGGCAAAACCCGGATTCTTGATGCCTGCGCGGCACCTGGCGGCAAAAGCGGGCACTTGCTTGAACTGGGAGGCGATGCGCTGCAACTGATCGCGCTGGATAACGACCCGGCGCGCGTGATCGCCATTGCCGATAACCTGCTGCGCCTCGGCCGCAATGCAACCATTGTGACCGCTGATGCATCGAAACCAGAGGAATGGTGGGATGAAGAGCCCTTCGATGGCATCCTGCTCGACGCACCGTGTTCGGCGACCGGTGTCATTCGCCGGCATCCGGACATCAAATTACTGCGGCGCGCCAGTGATATCGAAAGTCTGTCGGGGCTGCAGCGGCTGTTGCTGCAGTCGCTATGGCCCCTGTTGTCGCCGGGCGGCCGCCTGTTGTACGTGACCTGCTCGGTGCTCGCCGCGGAAAATGACGAGGTCGTGCAGGACTTTTTGCTGAGCCATGGTGATGCGCAGGAAATTGACGTGTTGCCAAATAACAACATCCGCGATCTAATGCGCAGGAAGGCATGCGGTTTGCAGATCCTGCCAGGCACCGCGCAGCTCGACGGTTTCTATTACGCCTGCCTCGAAAAGAAGGCTTCCTGATAACACCATGTCTATACAGCCCCCAAAAAAACGTCCGATGAATTCGGTCCACGCTCTGCTGGTGTGCCTGTCCGTCCTGGCGTTGGGCGCCGTGTTCGCACAGGAAGAACTCGATCGCGAAGGCTATTTTGAGGTCCGCTCGGCGACGACGGAGCCAATTGGTGGCGTCTACACACTGGATGCACGCCTGCAGCTCGTCCTTAGCAGCGAGGCGCTTGCTGCGCTCGAGAGCGGCGTTACCCTGACCATCGAGCTGCAGCTGCAGGTCATACGACAACGTCGCTGGTACCTGGACAATGTGGAGGCAGAGCTCGCGGTCCGATATGAGCTCGAGTATCGGCCGCTAACCCAGCGCTATATTGTCAGAAACCTTAACAGCGGCAACCAGGAATCCTTCGCAACACTGTACTCGGCACTGAACAGCCTCGGGCGCGTTCAGGGACTGCCCATCATTGATGATGCTCTACTGGTACCGGACAAACCCTACCGGGTCCGTTTGCGCGCGATGCTCAACACAGAGCAATACCCGGCGACGCTGCGGCTGCTGTTTTTCTGGCGCGGCGAGTGGCAGTTACAAAGCGAGTGGTTTGAATGGCCGCTCGAGCGATAAAGCGCGCCGTCTATCTTCTTATCGCGATCGCCGGTGTCGCGCTAGCGCTCAGCGCGCTGTTCCTGCTCACGCAGACCGTGCAGAAATCGGACGATTTCGATCGCCTGCAGGACGTCATTCTCGCGATCAACATCGCCGGCGGCATTCTGTTGATCGCATTGCTGGTCGGCAACCTCACGCGACTGCTGCGCGACTATCGTGGCGACGTGCCGGGTGCCAAGCTCAAAGCGCGCATGGTCGGCATGTTCGTTGGCCTCGCCGTTCTGCCCTTGCTGGTCGTGTTTTACTTTTCCATGCAGTTTATTAACCGCGGCATCGACAGCTGGTTCAACGTGCAGGTGGAAGAGGGACTGGAAAATGCGCTCACGCTGAGCCGCGCGGCGCTGGAAAACCAGAAGCGCCAAAACCTCCTTGCGACGCAGCAGGTCGCACAACGCCTTGCGCTGGTCAACGACCGGCAGGTCGTTTTCGATTTGAGCGTGTTACGTCGCGAGAGCGGCGCAAGCGAGATGACGCTGTATGGCCAGAACAACACGGTTCTGGCGACCAGCGCCGAGGAGGCGATGACCAGTCTGCCTGATCCTCTGTCCGAGGAGGTTGTGCTGCAGATGCAGCAGGACCGGCCCTTTGTCAGCCTGGAGTCTCTGGAAAACGGGAATGTGGAAGTGCGAACTGCCGTCGTATTTACAGCGCGTGGCAGTCCGAGCCAACAGGCGCGCGTTGTCCAGGCAAAATTCCCGGTCGCCGAGCGACTGGGCCGCATGATCAACAGCGTCGAGCGGTCGTACCAGGAATACCAGGAGCTGGTTTTTTTCCGTGAGGATTTGAAAGCGCTGCTGTCATTAACGCTGGCGTTTGTGCTGCTGCTCAGCCTGCTGGCGGCCATCTACGGTGCCTTTGTATTGTCGAGACGCTTGGTCGCGCCCATTCAGGACCTCGTCGCGGGTACGCGCGCCGTTGCGATGGGCAACTTCGACACGCGCCTGCCAACTCCCAGTCGTGACGAAATTGGCTTCCTGATCAGTTCATTTAATGACATGACCCAACGCCTGGCGACGGCACGTCGTGAGGCAAGCCTGAGTCAGGCACTGGTTGAGGCGGAACGCACCAATCTCGAAGTCATTCTTGCGCGCTTGTCCACGGGAGTGCTGGCGCTGGAGTCCGACTTGAGTATTCGCACCGCGAACCAGGCGTCGAGCTCTATTCTAGGCGTGGATCTTGGTGCGCGTTCCGGCGAGGCTCTGAAAGAAGTCGCCAGGGAAAATGCGCTGTTGGGACAGTTTGTGGATGTGGCTTGCATGCACCTCGATGCCAACGAAATCGAATGGCGCGAACAAATTGTATTGCGCGGGGAAGTCGGGCGGCGCGTCCTGACCTGTGCGTGCACGACCCTGCCCGGCGATGAAAACCGTGCGGCGGGCTACGTGATCGTCTTCGACGACATTACGGCGCTGCTGCAGGCGCAGCGCGATGCTGCCTGGGGTGAGGTGGCTCGGCGGCTTGCTCACGAAATCAAGAACCCTTTGACACCGATACAACTATCGGCAGAGCGCCTGCGCCGCAAGTACCTGCACACGATGCCAGAGGAAGATGCACAGGTACTGGATCGTGCGACGCATACCATCGTGCAGCAGGTGGAGGCCATGAAGGAAATGGTCAACGCGTTCAGCGACTATGCGCGGGCTCCCGACATGGATATCAATCTGTTTGATCTCGACAAACTTGTGCACGAAGTCGTTGATTTGTACCGGGCACAAAAAAGTGGCGTCGAAATTGTGCTTGTATCGGATCCGAAAATGCCGCTTATCGAGGCAGACATGGGGCGCGTGCGACAGATTATTCACAACCTGATCCGTAACGCGACGGAAGCGCTCGAGGGCAGTAATGACGGCCGCATCGATGTGCACGTCAGCGCCGCGGAAATCGATGAGGTCGAGATCATCCAGATCAAGGTCGAGGACAATGGTCCCGGCTTCCAGCTGGACACGGTAAGCCAGATTTTCGACCCGTATGTCACGACAAAGCCGAAGGGCACCGGTCTCGGTCTTGCAATCGTGAAGAAACTGGTTGAAGAGCACCTGGGTTCGATTCGGGCCGGCAATCGCAGCGAAGGTGGCGCCATGATCAGCATTCGGTTACCAATCAACGAGGCCGCACGGGAACAGGTTATTGCGAAAGCGCCCGGACGCGCCGAGAAACGGAGGGAACACGCATGAGCAATCCTCATGTGCTGGTGGTCGATGATGAATCGGACATTCGAGTACTGATCAAGGAAATTCTGACGGACGAAGGTTACGGTGTGACGGCTGCGGCTGATGCGGCCGAGGCGCGAAGTGCGCGCGCAAACGGCAAGTTCGATCTGATTCTGCTCGATATCTGGATGCCGGATACCGATGGCATTACGTTATTGCGCGAATGGTCCGAGAACGGGGACCTGAACTGCCCGGTGGTCATTATGTCCGGGCACGGTACCGTCGATACGGCCGTTAAGGCCACGCGCCTCGGCGCTTTCGACTTCGTCGAAAAACCGCTGTCGATCGCCAAGCTGTTGCGCACGGTCGAAGCGGCGCTCGATTCGGCCGGCAAACAGGCGAAAGCCGCGCGCAACCTGTTGCCCTCTCTACTTGCGCCTACTGGCCGCAGTGAACTGATGCGCGGTTTACGCGAGCGCGTGCAGCAATACGCGCGGCACGACGGGTCCGTATTGATCAGCGGTGAGCCAGGAACCGGCAGAAGTGCTTTTGCCCGTTACATGCATGCACTGAGCCGCCGTGCCGATGGGCCGCTTACGCGCCTGACAGCCGCGACCGTGACACAAGCCGATGTGGAGGAGCAGTTACTCGGCAAAGAAAGTGGTGGTGAGGCCGTGGCGGGTATATTCGAACGTGCGTCTGGTGGCACGCTGCTGATTGACGACGTCGCGGACCTCAACGAGACGGCGCAGAAACTACTGGTCGGCGTACTCGATGACGGCCATTTCACGCGCGTCGGTGGCTCTGCACCGATCAAGCTGGACGCGCGCATCGTCGCGACCGTTGATGTGGACTATGAGGCGAAGATAAACGCGCAACTGTTGCGCCGCGACCTCATCGCGCACGTCAGTGAACTGACCCTCAGGGTGCCGCCACTGCGCGAGTACGCAGAGGACATACCGGAGCTATTGGCTTACTACGTGGACAAGCTGGTTGATGCGGAAGGACTCACCTTCCGGCGCTTTAGCGTTGCGGCGCAGAATCGCCTGCGAAATTATCCCTGGCCGGACAACGTGCGCGAGTTGAAGAACCTGGTACGACGGTTATTGCTGGTCGACAGCGATGCGGATATCGCGCTGGAAGAGGTTGAAGCGGAGATCAGTGCGGCAGCATCGAAAGATGAGCCGTTAGTAAAACAGGATCTGCTGTCGTTGCCGTTACGTGAAGCCCGTGAACAGTTCGAGCGCGCCTACCTGCAACAGCAGCTGGTGCTTTGCGACGGCAAGGTGGGACAACTGGCGAAACGCGTCGGGATGGAGAGGACGCACCTGTACCGGAAGCTGCGCGCGCTGGGCGTCGAATTCAAATAGCCCGGCTCGCGTAGTACGCGACCACCCGTGCGTCAGCTTCTACGCGGCCCTGATGTTTAGCCAGCGCCGGCGACAGCCGATCGACCAGGTCGGTCGGCACGTGATCCAGAATACCGGAGCGCAGCGATCGCACCTGGACGAAAGCCTTGAGATCGGCAACGGTTAGCTGGTTATCAGCGAAGTACTTTCCGCCGCCACGTACCAGCAGTTTGTCGAGACCTTTAATGAAAATCGTTAACCATCCATCGACGAGCTTTTCTCGCGCCAGCCGCAGCTCGTCTCCCTGCAGGAAGAAAGTGTGTCCGACATGATGATTGACATCCTCGAAGGCGCTCATCACTTCGTCGCAGTAAAGGGCCTGCAAATTGTCCGTCGGATAGAGGTCCGCCATTTTGCCGACATACCGAAGCAGGGAGTTGGTCTGCGTGACGTCGGTACCGTCGATATTCAGCACGGGCAGCGCGTTGAACGGCGTGCCGTGCCGCATCTTGCCGAACTGCTCGAACGACAGTCGTTCATCCTCAAATTCGATGCCCGCTACGTGCAGTGCAATCCGGATTGGCTCGCCGCGGCCACCGTCGAAATTAAAATAGGTCAGCTTGTAACTGGACATCGCGTTACTCCTTCAGTGTTTCGTCGGTTTTAAGGACATGGGGCTTCACGGGCGACCGCAACGCGGGTACTACGCGTCCGTCGGGCATGAACTCGAGGCCCGGCTCACCGAAGTCCTCAAGGCTGAGGCCCCGTATCAGGTCCAGGGCCCTGTTCCTCGGGTCAACGCTCGGGCCGGCCGGGCGTAGCTGAATCGTGGAAACGATATCGGCCTCGATAAAAGCGCCGTTGCCGTCAACCGTTGTTGTGACGATTGGCGCAATGCCCTTGATCCCAGCCACGCTGATTCCGTAATAGGTGGCGAAGTTGCCGAGGCTATAGGCGATCAGGCGATCCTTGTACCGCTCCATACCGCGCACCACGTGCGGCCCATGGCCGATCACGAGATCGGCGCCGGCATCCACCGCGCCACGCGCGAACCAGACGATGTCCCCTCTCGGCTCACCGTAGTACTCCTCTTCGGCAAACGGCACATGGGTAACGTCGGCGCCTTCGGCCCCACCGTGAAATGACACCAGGATGACATCATGCGTCGCGGCGTATGCTGCAATAGTGGCGAACGCGAGTTCGTAGTCGAGCAGCATATTGGAGTTCTTGGTGACGGCATAAGCAAGCACCGCGACGCGCAAACCGTTCACTTCAAAACTGGCGAAATCATCGACACGACCGGAGTGCTGCATGCCGGCGGCTGCAATCGCTTCCATGCTGCTGGTGCGCCCTTCCTCACCAAAATCACGCGCATGGTTGTTAGCGAGACTTAACACGTCAAAACCGGCGGCGCGATAATGTTGCGCGTAACGTGTCGGCGAGCGAAAGAGATAACAGGCTTGCGGATTACTGCAGGTCTTGACCGGCTCCCCGCCGTCCATCAGCACGCCCTCGAGG